>DLYC01000210.1:881-19485 GCA_003447895.1 Lachnospiraceae bacterium
ACTTCGTCTGTGGAGACCTGGTGGAATCTCTCAATCCCATACTTGCGGCAGGCGTCCATGAGCACCGCTGTGCCCATGATATTGGTCTCAAGAAAGATCCCTGGATTCTCGATCGAGCGGTCCACATGGGACTCCGCGGCAAAATTCACCACGACCTGCGGCTTTTCTTCCTCAAACAGCCTGTTCACACCTTCTCTGTCACGGATATCCAGCTTTACGAAGCGGAAATTCGGATTGTCCATAACCGATTCCAGAGTGGACAGGTTGCCTGCGTATGTGAGGCTGTCCACACAGATGATCCTGTCTTCCGGATGATTCTCCAGCATATAAAAAATAAAATTGGAACCGATGAATCCGGCTCCTCCTGTCACGATAATAGTCAACTTCCATTCCTCCTGTCCGTATATCTATACAAGGCGGGCCCCTTTTGGCCCGCCGCCTATAAGCAGCGGGGGCTCGCCCCTGTGTTACAGCACTCAAACTGCCGCACTGAGAAACTCAGTGCGGCAGCCCGTTCACTTATTTATTTGATTCTTCTATCGATTCCCATCAGGAGTAGTAAACCACTACTGCGGTTCCCCAAGGAATATTGTGATAGATCCAGTCTGCATTCTGAAGCTCCAGTCTGATGCAGCCGTGAGAATAGCTCTTGTAAAGAGCATCATCTACAGGATACAGATTGTAAGGGTTAGTCCTGGAATACTTGTCAAACAGGATCGAATGGAAGAAGTTGCCGGCGGAAATATGGGTGCAGAAAGCTGCACTCGTATACTGGAAGTCACCCCAGCCGTAAGCTGCGCTATGCTTGGTCAGCTGGCCTTCTGTGTGGAACACACCGTTAGGGGTGTTGCTTCCACCGTGTGTGCAGGGCCATTCACCCTTGATTCTGACCCATGCGCCCTTCTTACCTTTGTATACGCAGACCTTGAAGGTGCTCTTGTCGCAGAGAATGAGATAGTTCGTGTCACTGGAATAACTCTGCGCCTTCAGATCCATCTTGGTCATGGTCGCTTTACCGTCGGAACCAACCTTGATTCCTTCGATCGTAGTGTTCACAGCCACTTTACCGTTTGAATAGGTGTAGTAGCTTCCGTCCTCATAGTACTTCCAGCCCTTGGTTGTAGCCAGACGTCCTTCTGAATCAAAGAAGAAGATGTTGCCGCTTGCAAACTTCTTGGGTCCGATGACCATCCTGCCGCCCTTACTTGCGTCAAGATAGAACTTGGACTTGGCGTTCAGTGTGAGCCAGCCGGTCTTCGCTCTTCCGGTCGAAGTCAGATAATAGTAGTCGCCGTCCTTGGACTTCCAGCCGGTCTTTCCCGCCGCGCCGGAGCTTGTGTAGAAGCCCCAGATTCCGCCCTTGGTCTTGACCCAGCCGGTCTGTCTCTGTCCGTTGTTAGCGAAGAAGTAGGACTTGCCGCCGATCGTCTTGATTCCGGTCAGCATCTTGCCGGTAACCTTGGAGGCCGGATACTTGCTGTCGACGAAATAGTAAACCTTGCCGTCGATGGTCTTCCAGCCGGTCAGTCTTGCGCCTGTAGGCTGAGATTTATATCTGTGGTCCGCAAAATAGTACTTGTTGCCGCTGATGGTCTTAAAACCGGTCAGTCTGGAACCCACGGGCTTACTGGGATATCTGGAATCCGCGAAGTAATAGGTCTTGCCTTCGATGGTCTGCCAGCCGGTCAGCTGCTCGCCGGTCTTATAGCCGGGTGTGCGGCTGTCCGCGAGGAAGAAAACGTATCCGCCGATGGTCTTCCAGCCGGTCAGTCTCTGGCCGGTAGGCGCGCTCGGATATCTGCTGTCCGCGAAGTAATAGACGTGTCCGTCTACGGTCTTCCAGCCGGTCAGCTTCTTTCCGTTTCTGTAATAGAACATCTTCGTGCCGCTCTTTACCCAGCCGACCTTTGCTTCGGCCTTCTCAGCAGCTTCTTCTTTTACGAGCTCTTCCGCTGCTGTGGCAGCTGTCACATCGGCTGTCTCCTCAACGACGGCTTCCGGCTCCTCGACCGCCGCTGTCTCCTGATCGGTCACACCTTCCGTTGCACTCTCGGATGCTTCCTCTGTGGTCTCCTCAGTATTGCCCTCTGAAGGCACTTCCTCGGTCACTTCCTCAGTTGTCTCAGGCACAGTCACTTCTTCCGTGGTTTCCTCTTTGGTCTCCACGGTCTCTGTGGTCTCTTCAGTCTCCGTTTCGGTTTCTGTGACAACCTCTGAGGTTCCCTCAACCTCTGCGTTTTCCTGAACTTCTTCCACAACTGTCGCTTCTGTATTCTCTGCCTCAGCTGCCATAACTCCTGTGGCGGGAAGCGGAGAAAGTGTGAGAGATAACGCCAGCAGTACTGCTAATTTGCGTTTCATTCTGTACTCCTCCCTTGGATCTCCTTTAATTGTTACAGAAATATTAAATATGTTACATTATTACTATGCATATTCTATACTACACTACCGACTGAAATAAATCCACCCTAAATTTTAATTTTCGCCTTTTTAATCGTTTTTTAACGAATCCTCAGAAAAGTGTGAGAGCTGCAGATTCTGCAGCTCTCAACATCACATCACTATCAAACTCTTTCCGTCCCTTCCGCGCAGCCATCTCTGCCGGCCGCCGGATTACCGGGCCGGTCATCAGTAGACGACGACCTTTGTGCCGTTCGGAACCGTGTCACGGATCCACTCCGCGGTATCCATCGATACTCTGACCATTCCGTTTGTCGATACGGCTTTTCCGACCGTGCTGTTGGCCACTTCCTTTGTCCCCTTATAGCAGGGAACCGAGCAGATCGCGCTTCCGCCGAAGTTGGAAATATACCAGTAGGTATAGGATCCGGCGTTCTCACTTCCCTCTTTGCTGGTGATCGTGAAAGATCCTCTGGGTGTAGGTGAGCTCGACGCGCCGTCCGCGCAGTAGCTGTAATCGATCCTGCTCCAATTCCGGATGCTTCCTCTGTAGACGCCGATCCTGTGTGAGGAGGTGTCGATCATGACCAGATAGTTGGTATTACTGGAGTAACCGTCCGCCTTGGCGTTCATTGTGTCGATCAGCCTTGCGATTCCGTCGGATCCGATCCTGTAATTTCCGATCGTTGTGTTGACAGCCACCTTGCCGCTCGAATAGACGTAGTACCTGTTTCCGTCGAGAGTTCTCCAGCCCTCAGAGGTTGCTCTTCTTCCTGTTCCGTCAAAATAGTAGAGCGTTCCGTCTACCTTCTTGACGCCGGTATACATTCTGCCGTTGTCCGTGTTCAGGTAATAGGTGCCGTCGCTGAGGCTGAGCCAGCCCGTGCTGAGCTTCATATTTTTCCCTACATAATAGTAGTAGGAATCCTTCTTGATCCAGCCCTGCTTCTTCTCGATCGTGCCGTCGCTGTTGATGTAATACAGGTTTCCGTTGATCTTCGAGACGCCGCCGGTCCTTCTGAGCGCGCCGCTGTCCTCGAAGTAGTAGGCCTTTCCGCTGATCGTCTTGAAGCCGGTCACCATCCTGCCTCTGTAAGAAGCCTTGTAGTTCACATAGTTCTCATCAATGAAGTAGTATCTCTTGCCGTCGATCGTCTGCCAGCCGTCCATGCGGACACTGCTGCTGTTAAAGTAGTAGGTGACGCCGTTGATCTTTTTGAAGCCCTTCACCATCTTTCCGATATTGCCGGCGCTGTAGCCCTCAAGCCTGTCGTCGGTCAGATAATAGGCCTTTCCGCCGATGGTTTTCCAGCCGGTCATCATGACACCGAGGTTTGCCGCCTTATAGGCCTTGTAGCTGGAATTCTGGAAATAATAGCCGCTGCCGTCGATGGTCTTAAAGCCGTTCACCATCTTGCCCTTGTTGCTCTCGGAATAGTTCTTTAAGCGGGAATCGGTGAAATAATACTGCTTTCCGTTTATTTTCTGCCAGCCGGTAGCCATTCTGCCGTGTCTTGCTGTAGAGTAGGCAGCGCTGCTGGAGTCCATAAAGTAATACTTTGCTCCGCTGATCGTCTGGAAGCCTGTACGCATGACTCCGTTGGTGCCAAAGTAATAGACATATCCGCTGATCGTTTTCCTTCCGGTCAGCATCTTGCCCTCGGGCTGGCTCTTATAGCGCTCGTCGGCAAAATAGTACTTCTTTCCGTCGATCGTCTTAAAGCCGGTCAGTCTTACGCCTTCCCTGACAGAAGGGTATCTGCTGTCCGCAAAGTAGTACTTGGCCCCTTCGATCGTCTTAAAGCCCGTGAGCATAGCGCCCAGCTTCCAGCTGGGATAACGGCTGTCCGCGAAGAAATAGACGCTGCCGCTGATGGTCTTCCAGCCCGTCAGCATACCGCCCTTGGGAACGCTGGGATAGCGGTCATCCGCGAAGTAGAAGGTCTTGCCGTCGATCTTATGGAAACCGGTAACCATCTTTCCGGCGGAAGTATAGTAATACCATCTGCCGCTCTTCTTCTGCCAGCCGACCAGTTTGGCCTCTGCCTCTTCTTTGCCCTCCTCAAGGACGGCTTCCTCAACAGCTTTCTCTGTGGCAGCCTCCTCCTGAGCGGCACGCTCCTCATCTGTTAAAGCGGCTTCCCCGGCCTCGTCGGTCGGTTCTTCTTCCGCCGCTGCTTCCTCAGTCACCGCTTCGGAAGATGTCTCGCCGGTGTCTTCGCCGTCTTCGGTCTCGTCCACCGTCGTTTCCTCGGGCACTTCCTCTTCGGTCTGTTCGGTCTCTTCAGACACTTCTTCCGTAATTCCTTCTGCCGGCTCTTCGGTCTGAACATCCTCTGTCAGATCCTGCTCCTCCTCGGAAGCGGCAGGCTCTTCTGCCTCCTCTTCGGGGGTCTCTTCCGGTACGACCGTCTCTTCTGTCACCGCAGTTGTTTCTGCAGCCAGAGCGGAAGCGCCTGAAAGAGAAGTGATCGTAAGTGTGGCTGCAAGAAGCATTGCCAGTCTTCTCTTCATTTCTTTGCCTCCTTCATTCGTATGTGCTTCTTAAGCACTTGTTAAAGATATATAACACAGGGGGGAATGTCCCCCGCCGGGTTAAACGATGTACATGCGCGCGTTAACCTCTGCTCGCCTGAAGAAGCTTCTCCCTCAGCTGGGCTTCGATGCTCTCAAGATCCTTCTCCGCGGCAGCTCTCTTCTGCTTGCCCTCGGTCTGGATCGCGATCACTTCGTCCATTGTGGAGATCAGCATCTCATTCGTGTGCTTGAGAGTCTCGATGTCCACGATCCCTCTCTCTGCTTCCCTGGCACTCTCTACCGTTGCCGTCTTGAGCTTCTCTGCGTTCTTCCGAAGAAGTGCGTTTGTCATATCGTTGACCTCTCTCTCGGCCTTCGCTGCCTGTGTCGAGTGCTCAATTCCGATCGCGATGACCATCTGGTTCTTCCAGAGCGGGATCGTATTGACGATGGTCGACTGGATCTTCTCCGCCATCATCTGGTCAGACGACTGGATCATGCGGATCTGAGGGCCTGTCTGCATGGCCACGGTCCTCGTGAGCTGAAGGTCATGGATCTTCTTCTCAAATCTGTCGCACTGTGCCGCCAGATCCTTGGCCGCCTGGGCATCCTCGGGAAGCCCCGACTGCTCCGCTTTTTTCTGAAGCTTGGGAAGCTCGTTCTCCCTGACCTCTTTGAGCTTTTTCTTTCCTGCCAGAATATACATGGACAGCTCTTTGTAGTAATTGAGGTTCAGGTCATACATGCGGTCAAGAAGTTCCACGTCCTTAAGAAGCGTCACCTGGTGCTTTTCAAGCTCATCCGCGATCGCGTTTACATTCTTTTCCACATTGTTGTACTTGGTCTTGAGCTCCTGGAGCTGGTTTCCCTTTTTCTTGAAAAAGCCCATGAAGCCCTTCTCTTCCTCGTCCACGTCAAAGTTCTTGAGCTCCGTGACAAGGCCGGACACCATGTCGCCTACCTCTCCCATATCCTTGGTCTTGACGCTCTCGAGCGTCTTTTCGGAGAAATCAGCCATCTTCTTCTGTGTGCCGACGCCGTAAGTCATGATCGCCTTTGTGTTTGTGACATCGATCTTCTTCGCGAACTCTTCGACCTGGCGGAGCTCTTCGGGTGTGAGGATCCTCTCCTCAGGTTCCGGCTTCTGCGCTTCCTGCGCGGCCTTTGCTGCCTCCGCCTTCGCCGCCTCCCCTTCCGCGTCAAAAGTCAGCGTGGGCGCCGCCATTTCCGCGAACGGGTCCGCCTGCGCCGCCGCAGCTCCCGTAAAGCTTTCTGCCGGAGCCGTCTCATTCTGACCGAAACTCAGATCCATCTTCTCGTCTGCCATAGTTCCTGCTTTCTCCTTTTTCAATAAGGTACTGCTTTTCTCGGTTTCCGGTTACTTTCCTGCGCGGCGTCCGTACTGCTCGTCCGCCGCTGTCGTGCCGGTACTCCCGTACCGGTACTGTAGTGTTCCTGCCTCTTACTTTTTCTCTTCCTGCATCTGCTGGGCCTGCGCCGCTCCGCCGCCGTCTCCCCAGACAAGCGTCGTTCCGTAGACCTGCTCCTCTTTCTTTTCCGTGCTCTGTCCGCTCTCTGCGGACATTTCCCCGGGGGTCAGGCCGTCCTGCGCGAACATTGTCTGCATGACGGAGATGTCGGAGGAAACATCGAAGGCGATGTCCTGGAACATGCTGTCCAAAAGATTCTCAAACGCGTCGTTGATCGTATCGAGCGCGTCTTCGATCTCCTTCTTGGTCTTTGTGATATTCTCGCCGCCCGTCGTCTGCTTGTCCAGCTCTTTGTATGCGGTGAGAAGTTTCACGGTCGTGGGAAGGTAATAGCTCATGAGCCTTCTCAGCTCTGACGCGCTGGACGGCTCCTTGCGGACCTGTTCTATGATGCGGTCCATCGTGCCCTCGAGGCGGTAGAGCTTCTCGCTCATCTCCACGCCCGGAATCTCATCGTTGAGCGCGTGGATCGTCTTGATGTACTCGCTTCCCTCTCTGATGATCTCTCTTGCGACCGAAGGAAGATCGGAGTCCGCCGCCTCCTCCTGTACCGCCTTCGCCCTCAGCGCTTCGCTCTGGGCCCGGATTTCCTGGTACTGGTGATAGATCTCCTCCGTGAGGATCAGCGTGGTCTCCTGGTCATCGAGCCAGGCCTGGGTCAGGATCTTCTTGTCCATCAGTTCCCTGATGTCGGCGAGCACTTCTTCTTTCGTCCTGCCCGTCTTCTTCGCCAGTTTCTCGATCTCGATATACTCCTGGTCCCCGATCACCTTCCCGTACTCGTAATAGCGCTTCACGAGCTGCTGGTCTTTCCTTCCGGTCCGGATGGCATATACACATGCCGCGACCAGAAGCGCCGTCGCCAGAAGACCGAAGACGGTCCCGGCTCCCAGCCCTCCGGCCAGGATCGCGAAGAAGTTTCCGATCAGAAAAGGTCCGAAGACAAACAACCCAAAGGCGCCGCCCAGGATCTTGCCAAGGCCCGTCTCCCTGCTGACCAGCTTCTGAATAAAGGCAGTCTTCTCGGGGGACTGTCTCCTGAAGAGAGGCTCGCTCTGCTGCCTGTGCATCCTCTGTCCCTCGTTTCTGCCTGCCGAAGCGCTGTACCGGCGGTAGGGATTCTCATCATAGGGCCTGGGACCGCCCTGTCCGCCGCTTCCGCGGTATTTCTTTCCCCGCACATCCTGGTATCTGTCTGTCGAGCGGTACTGCCTTACGTCTCTCTGGATCGTCTCCGTGACATCCTTCACTGTCTTTTTGATATCCTCACTCAGTCCGCTGAAGTCATTGCGGCTGACGGCATCGTTGACAGCATTGATAATATCCCCGCCCGCGTTGTAAAAATCATTAAAATCCATAACCGGCTCCATACATAAGGAATGTGCAGTAAAGCGGACATTCCTGACCCGCTTCGCTGCCTTTTCATGTACCGCAGGAAGCCATGAACCGCCTGCAGACACAAATTCACACTATATTGTAGAACATTTGAAATAAAATGACAATTGGAGAATGCGCCCCGCTCTCTATTTTGACATGCTCAGGATCTGATCGATCTTTTCGATCTCCGGCTCATAGATCCCGGCTTTTCCGGCCGCCTCTTCCATCCGGGCTTTCTGCCGCGCGGCTCTCTCCTCTTCACCGTTCTTGAGATAAGCGCCGTACCTAAAAGCCGCGTCCGCGTATTCCGCCACAGCGGCGTTTTCCTCAAATCCCGGCGTAACCAGCCCGATGATCCCGTAATCGTTGTAATAGTCATTCAGAAGCCCTGTATAGTCCTCTCTCTGGATCGCGTAATCCGCCGTGCTGCCCCCGAACTTCCGGTCATAGTAGTTGTCGCTTCTGGAAGCCATAAATCCGATCAGGCCAAAAATCAGAAAGGCCGTAAGGATTCCGATGACGACATCGAGAAAGATCAGGACTTTGGACTTTTTGCGCCTTCCGGGAGTTCTTTTCGCTCTTCTTCTCATTTCGTCCCCTCCTGTGTCTTTGTTCCGGCGTCCTCCTCAAGCTTGGGGAGAGAAGTTTCCTTCATCTCGCTGAGGCTCATTCCGGTGATCGCCGAGATCTTTTTGTCCAGTGCCTGTTCGATCATGATCGTCCTTTTGCTCTTGGAGAGGTTTTTCATGGACGCAGTCTCTTCTTCTGTCAGTCCCAAATACTTACGCATGAGCGTCAGCATTTCCTCTTCCATCTCCCCATAAACTTTCTCCGTTTTCTCCGGGTAGTCATAGTAGCTCAGATCCCTTGTGACCTGCTCAAAGAAGCTGTTTACGTTGTTGCTGAGGCTGCTCGCGTAATACATGTCGCGCGTGTCCTCCTTTACAAAGGCCGCGTCGAGAAGGCCCCTGTAGACACTCTTATAGTAATCCGCGGCGTAAATAATATAGCGGTACTCCTTGAAATCGTCGTTATAGTCCAGCTCATGCTTGTCGCAGAATACGGAGAGCTTTATGTAATCTCTGCCGGAAAGGCAGTTTTCGATCTCCTCCACATAGGCGTCGTGATTGGCCTTGGCCGCCCGCCTCTCTTTTCGCTGATTGATCGAGTAGCCGTCGAGGTTTACGGCCATAAAGATCAGCGCCGCGATCAGCGCGACGATCACCGCCAGCCGGATTCCCACCGCGAACCCGCCTACGCCTGAGCCCTGGATCTTATTGATCGCCTCCTGCCGGGTCCTCTCAAACTCCGCCTCGTACTCCTCCATCTCCTTCTGGTGCCGGACAGCCTGGTCGACCGGCCTCCCGCAATGGGGACAGAAATGGTTGTCCAGCCCTACATCTCCGCCGCAGTACTTACACTTCATAGCCTTTTCCTCACCGATTCTCTAAGAATTTCTTGCAGTCGCTGATATACAGATACCCTTTTTGCTTTTCGGCCATTTTCTCCAGCGTTTCCAGTTCCTGCTCTGTCAGCGCGAATCTGGTCATCATATCGTCCACATAGCCGGCCGAGAGCTCCTTCACGATCTTCTTGTCCTCTTCCTCCGCTTCCCGCTTGTCAAAAAACAGAAGCTGCAGCTGGTTTCTTAAGAGCATCGCGCTTCCGTCCGGGTCCGCTGTGAACGCGTCGGTCCCCTTCTCCTGCATCCTCTCCTCGATATAGCGGATATCGTGGTCGATGTAGTCCATATCCCGGAGGGCCTCAATGAGCGGGTAGTGCTCCCAGTCGTAGATCGCGCCGCTGTCTTCCCCGCGGGCAAATTCGAGAAGTCCCTGATAATCCTTCTTTTCATACAGTTCGTCGAGCTTCGGAAAGTTTTCCTGCTTCCACAGATACTCTTCCCGCTGCCGGTTATTCCTGTTCTCCTCGCTGTTTCCCAGAAGGACTCTGTCGATCAGGACAAAAATAAACCCGATGAGCATTACAATGCACGCGATCCTGAGGACGCGCAGAAAGACCCGCCGGATATCCCCGACAGCCTGCCTTCTCTCCGCCTTCGTCTGCTCCTTCAGCGTCTTTTCGGGGATCTCCCCGAGCCTGTCTCGCAGCTCGTCCAGGTCCTCGAGATATTCGCTCTCATCCTGGTAGTCATCCACGGACCGGCAGTAGGGGCAGTGAAGACTCCCCTCCTCATAGAGCGCCCCGCAGTTGGGGCACCGCAGCATTTTCACTCTTTTGCCTCTGTGCGCATTGTTTTCCATATTCGGTACATCCCTTAATACTCGTTCGTGTTCAGGGTCCTCCGCCCGCAGGCGCGCCGGGCTTCCCCTCAGAGAATCCCGCTCATATAAACGAAGTCCGGAGAACCACCGTCCTCCGGACTTCTTAACCTGTTCAGGCGTCAAATGACGGTCAGTTTCTCCTCAGCGCCTCCGTCCAGTGGCTCGCGCCGTAAATATCCCTGAATACATATGTGACGATGGTGCTGCCGTTTCCGATGATCATGTCGCTGACCGTAAGTTCCTCTGCCGAGCTCCGGATCTCGATCGGCGTTCCCATCGGATAGGTGTCCACAAATTTTCCGTCGTAATCGAAGAGATTGCAGACGAACTGAATGGTATCCCCTTCCTTGAGCTCCGTCATCGTCTTTCCGACAACCTCAATGTCATCCTCTTTGCTGTAGTCGGCTTCGATTCCTGCCACATATCCGCTCTCATTTTCGCTCGAATGCACAAGGATCAGATTGGACAGTTCGCCGTTGATCAGGCAGGGCACCCTTCCGGTGATCGTATACGTCGTGCCGTTATCGAGGGTATCCAGATGATAGTAGGGAACCGGCTGGTTGTTGATGTGGATCCACGCTTTTCCCTCATCCGCGATCAGATTTCCCTCCTTGTCGAATTCGTAGACGACATCCTCGCCCAGGTCCGCATAGCCCTTTCCTGTGTCAAAAAATACATTGAGCTTGAGGTCCGTGACCAGGTTCCACTGGTCCTCGGACATTTTGATCTTCTCCTTGCCGTCTTCCCGGACCCATCCCAGCTGCTGGGGATCAAAGAAATGATCCTTGACGTAGCCGGTCATTTCCTCATCGGACAGAGCCCTGTCGGAGAGGAAGTCCGAGCCGTAAGACATCCCGGTGACCGAGCTGTAATCGCCGCCGAGGAAGTCCGAGAGCAGGGCGCCGATCAGATCGCTCGATCCGCTGCTGTCCAGTCCCGTAAACTGCCCCGCGTAGTCTCCGAAAAGAGAATCGTAAGGGCTTCCGCTTCCGCCGCCGGCCGCCTGGCCGCTGACCTGAAGACTTGCAAACTCGCGGATGCAGGTCGTGTAGTCGGCGTCCATGCCGATCTCTTTGTACGTCCTGGACATGCTGTCCACATACCTTGCGCTGCTTCTGTAAGGGAAGTAAATGGAAAGTCCGTACGCATTGGTCATGTTCGAGGAAGTGCGGTTATACTTCACCGCGTCCCGGATCGCATTCGCCAGTTCTTTCCCTTCATTGGTTCCCATGTTCCTGGCCAGGTGCACAAGGTCAACCTGATCGATCTTAGTATCAGACGCAAATTCCCGCGTCTGATTACGCGCATGGGAGATCTGCTGATAATTTTTTTCGCGGAGCATCTGATTGACAGACTTGGAGAATCCGCTGAACTTCTCAGGTACGGTATTGGAAAGCTCCGCCAGGTCAACGACGGAGAGCGTCGTCTTCTGTCCGGGGCATCTGCGGGCACAGGTCTCCACGAAGGAATCCACGATCCTCTGTCCCAGCTCGACCGTGGACATGGAGGTGTTCTTTCCGAGCGCGTTCAGCCAGTCGGTGTAATACCAGCCCACGCCGGGCTCCGTCTCCTCCGACGCGACCAGATAGTCCGCGTAATCATCCAGCATCAGCGCCGTTTCCGTTGTCGCCATAAGGCATGCGTCGAAGCCGATGAAGTCGAATTTGGTTCCGCCCTTCTCCAGCGCGCTCTTGATGCCGGAGAGCGTCATGGAGCCGCTGCCTCTGTTCTTCTCATCATAGCCGTAACCGCTGACCGATCCGCCGCCGTGATCCCAGAGGATCAGCTCATAGCGGTCAGCCGGGTAATTTTTGACGCCCCACTGAATGTAGCTTGCGAGGTTGTCCGGATTTGTCATCGCCGATTTGCCGGCATCCTTCACAAGGCACTTCACGCCGCCGTTCATGACCTGATAGATCTGGTTGACTTTGCTGCTGACGATATTGTTCCGCCAGCTGCTGCAGCCGCCCGTATAGACGAGAAGGTTCACATTCGAGCCAAAGTTTGCCGAGGCCATCTCCTGCAGGTCGGAGGTTCCCATGCCGCTTCTGGATTCGAGATCCGTGCCGCACAGGTAGACCATGATCGTTACGATATCCTGTCCGCCGCCCCGGATCTTCGTGAATTTCTCCCTGGAGCCGTTCGCGACGTTTGTATTCAGATTCGTGTTGGAGGCATCCTCCCCGTTCCAGCCGGTCGAGAGAGAGCCGTTTCCGCCGTAATAGTTCCCGCTGTCCGTGTAGCTGAGCCCGCTGTCCTGAGAACTTGGCGTATAATCCTCCTCCGCGTTCCAGTTGTTTCCGGTCGGCGTGTAACTTCCGCCGCTCGAGCCGCCTGACGAGCCGCCTCCGAAGAGGCCGCCGAGTGATCCGCCTCCGCCCAGAAGCGCGATCAGGAGCACGACGATCAGGGGAAGTCCTCCCATACCGCGGCCGCTTCGCTTTCCGCCTCCGCCGCCCGAGCTGCCTGACGAGCCGCCTATACTGTCGCCGCGCCCGCCGACAGGACCGGTTCCCAGGCCGTTATTTCCCACATGAACGCCGGTACCCTGGCCGGTCACATTGCGTTTCCTTCCGCGAGGTCTGTTGTTCTCTGCCATCACTGCCCCCTTCCGAATACGATTGGTTGCTCTTTTTTTGAGTATAT
Organism: Lachnospiraceae bacterium; assembly: GCA_003447895.1. Classification (GTDB taxonomy): domain Bacteria; phylum Bacillota; class Clostridia; order Lachnospirales; family Lachnospiraceae; genus CAG-791. Next base: position 13,597 of record DLYC01000210.1, read on the forward strand.
CATAAAAACATTTCTCTTGACGATTCCCCAAAAGCGCGCTTTTTTACTCTTTACTCATCGAAAAGCGGCGTGGAGAAATATCTCTCGGCCGTATCCGGAAGTACGGTGACGACCGTCTTTCCCTCGCCGAGCTTTTTGGCAAGCTTGAGCGCCGCGGCGACATTGGTGCCGGCCGAAATTCCGACCATAAGCCCCTCTTCCCTTGCAAGGCGCCTTGAAGTCTCCAGCGCCTCTTCATCTGTCACGACATAGATGCTGTTATAGATCTCCTGGTTCAGGATCTCGGGGATGATTCCGTCGCCGATGCCCATCTGCAGATGGGTCCCGACGGTTCCGCCCGCGAGTATCGCCGCGTTTTCGGGCTCCACCGCCCAGATCTCGATATTGGGATACTGCGCCTTGAGAACCTCTCCGATCCCGGTGATCGTGCCGCCGGTCCCGATCCCGCCGCAGAAGCCGTCTATAGGTCCCGCGACCTGGGCCATGATCTCAAGTGCCGTGTACTTCTTGTGCGTCAGTGTGTTGTTCGGATTCTCAAACTGCTGCGGCACAAACACTTTCGGGTTTTCGTCCCGCATTCTGAGCGCCGTCTGAAGACACTCATCGATGCAGGCACCGATATCGCCCGCGTCGTGGACCAGGATCACTTCCGCGCCGTAGTGGCGGACCAGTTTCCGTCTCTCCTCACTGACGGAGTCCGGCATGATAATGATCGTCTTGTATCCCTTCACGGCGCCTACCAGGGCAAGACCGATTCCCTGATTGCCGCTGGTGGGCTCTACAATGATCGAGTCCTGATCGATGAGTCCGTCCTTCTCCGCCTCTTCGATCATGTTGAGCGCCGTTCTTGTCTTTATGGATCCTCCGACGTTCAGGGCCTCCATCTTTACCAGCACTCTCGCGCTTCCCTTTTCCGGGAGTTTATTCAATCTGATCATGGGAGTATTTCCGACTGCTTCCAAAATGTTGTTATAAACCATGTTCCGGTTCCGCCTTTCCTCTTTGTTCTGTGCCCGCTCTCCGGGCTTATGAGCCGCTTTCCGGCCGGCCTGCCTTTTTCGGTTCTTTATTTCCCGCTGCCATCGTCTTCTCCGACAGTCAGCGATCGGAGGTCGATCCCTCTTCTTAACACATTCAGGTCGATATTTTTTTCGCCGCCCACATATCCGTCCAGCCTCCCGGTGTCGCAGTACTGCCAGATGACCCAGCGGCTTCCCGCCTCAAACTGCGCGGGGTAGTAGACGCTCCGGATCCATCTGGGATACTCGTCAAAATAGGGCGCGATGTACTTCTCATAGATCTCCCTCGGGCAGTAGATCATGGGTTTTACATGATACTCCGCTTCCAGGGCATCCAGAAAATCCCGGAGCTCTTTCGCAAGCTCCGCGCTGTCTGGCGGGTTGCTCCTTTTATCCGCGTAGTATTCCACGTCCACCGCCGGGATCAGCTTGCCGTCAAGGCTTCCGACCGTGCGGATATAATTCTCAGCCTGCATCTTTCCCGGGCTGTCAAAGGAAAAGAAGTGATAAGCTCCGGCCGGTATCCCGCTCCTTTCCGCGTTTTCCCAGTTTTGGGAAAAGCGGCTGTCCGTGTATCCGCTTCCTTCCGTGGCCTTCATATAGATAAATGAAACGCCCTGCCCGGCCAGCGTATCCATATCCACCTCTGCCTGGTACTCAGAGAGATCGACCCCGACAGTATCTCTCGGTGAAACGATAAGCCTGTTTACCTGCAGTCTCTTGGTCTTCACCAGAAAAAACAGGACCAGCAGAAGCAGGGCCGCGACAGCTGCGGCTGCCAGTACCTGTATTCCTCTGTTCTTCATTCTTTTACTGATCTTATTATTCCTCTTTGCTCTTTCCTGTCATGGTCTCTTCCGGTTCGACCATCCATCTTTTCCTGAGCGCTTCTTCATTTACGGTCATCATATCCCCGAGATCGATGTACTGCTTGATCTCATCCCTCTTTTCCACGGAATAGTGCTCCAGGACAGGGATCAGGATCAGCGCGGCGACGCCTGTCGTAAATCCGCCGTTATAGAGCATCAGCCCACCGTGAAGCCCGGACGTCGCCGTACACAGTGACGCGCAGAGGGCACCCGCCGCAAGACCTGCGCGAACGCCGTACCTGCCCACAAGCGGGCACAGGCCCGTCGCGAAGGCCACGCTGTTGAGATAGGCCTGCGAGGAGATCGTCCACTGGGCATTCCCGCCGATCATGTGGTTAAAGGACGTCGAGATGAGAGACAGGAGCGGAAAACCCAGGAAAATGGGCCAGACGTTACTTACATGCTGCCCCATCGCGGTAAACGTCAGCGCGGCGAAGATGATGCCGAAGGTCGGCCCGGTAAAGCCCGCTCCTTCCGAAAATCTCATCGCGAGATTGATATAGAGAAGAAACAGAAGTCCGTAAAACCCTGTATTCATAAGGCAGATCGGCATTCCGTACTTCTGTGCGAAGTTGCTCTGGTAACCTGTATCATGGAAGAGCACTTCAAGCCCCTCAATGCTCCTCCCGTTAAGGAACCACCCTGCCATTATACACGCTGTAAAGAGCAGAACAAAGTAAATATTGGCAAAAGTGCCGTAGGATCTTCCGAAATGGTCGTAGACCGTGTTGACAACGATCAGCCTCTTGGGAGAGGGCACCCCCATTGTCGTGTACAGGAAATTGTAGATGAGAAATCCCAGGATTCCGTAGGCCAGGCCGCCGTTGTACAGATTATAGCCTTTGTGCCAGGCCTTGGCGCCGGGCAGGATTGCGGGGGCAACAAACGCAATGATCACCACAAATCCGCAGGTCAGAAGGACCCCCTTCACGGTGAGCGAAGCTCTTCCCGCGACGAAACTGTCGCCCTGCGTATAGCGAAACAGAAGCTCGCTCACAAAAGGGCTGAAGCACGTGATGAACATACACACATGCAGGTTTTCGTTAAACTGCAGGTTCTTGATCTTCAGATACAGAAACGGCATGAGAAAGCACGGCATCATGTTCAAAAGATTGAGCCCGTAGAAGCAGTGCGCTATGACCAGAAAGAATCCTGCCAGCGTGTTCACATGGGAATAGCCCGGAAGGAAATACATAAAGCACGCCATGACAAGCCCGCACAGTCCCGCGTTCAGAAACGCGGCCGGCATGCTGCCGATCATGAAATAGTCCGTCACCAAAGGCCCGGGCGAAGTCAGGATGTGAAAGAAATCCCGGGGCAGTGTCCGGAAGGTCCCGGTATAGGCCGCGCCTGCTATGCATCCCAGAAATAGCGCTATGGAAAAACCAAAAGTCACCCCATCGATGATCCGGCTGTTTCTCTCCTCCGTGATTTCGGGCCTTCTGCGAACGTCACTCTCGCGGAAATTGTCCTCTTCCGGCTTTTGACCGCGCTCCTTCCCGGCCCCCGTTTCCTGTCCGCGACCCGGCTCTTCCTTTATCATTTTCCCAATCTCTAATTTCGTCTTTTTCATCCCCGCACCGCTGATCCCCGAAACGCCTGTCCCGCTCTGTACCGAATTTAATCCGCCACGTCCACATCCGGCGCAATGTGGATTTTGTACCCCGGATATGCCTTCTCAATCTCTTCGCAGAGAATCTTAACCCCTTCTCTGGGTTTGATATCGAAACTCATCACGACATCAAACTGCATCTCTTTGTTTTCCATATCCAGATAGAAGCCGTGGAGCTGAAGAGTCCAGTCGTGCGCCAGCACCCTGGCGCGCACATCGTTCTCGATCCTTGCCGCCTCTGTATCGCCTGTGTTGTAGGAGTACACGCCGACAGCCGTGAGAATGACCCCGGTCTCTTTGTAGACTCTGGCCTCTGCCCTTCGGGTCAGTTTGTCCACTTCCTTTACCGTCATGGTGTCCGGCAGTTCCACATGGACCGAGGCGAGATTCTTGTCGGGGCCGTAATTGTGGAGGACCAGGTCGTAGGCCCCTCGCACCTCCGGCTCCCGGACCAGGGTCTCCCGGATCCTGTCCGTTGTCTCCTTGTCCGCCCTGACGCCAAGGATCTCGTCCAGCGTCACTGCGATCGAATTGGACACAATTCCGACCACCGCCTTAAACGCGGCAAGAAGTACATTGGTCACTATCCCGATCACACTTGTCTTTATGATGATCCGGTCGCGCGTCTCAGCCGTCCGGATCGTTTGATTTGCTGCCATATTTTGTCTCATGCTCCTTTTTTCAAAACGCGTTTTACTTGTTATCGTGGGCGGAATCACTGTTTACGGGAAATGTGAAATAGGTGTCCGGATAGGGCTCGTTTTTCAGGGTGAAGTGCCACCACTCCGTCGCCAGCGGCTTAAAGCCGTGGTTTACCATAGCTTCCCGCAGGATCATGCGGTTTTCGTACTGCTCCTCCGTGATCCCGCTGTAGTCCGGGTGGCTCTCTTCTCCGAAATAGTCGAAGGTTCCGCCCATATCCACTTCCTTCTCGGTCTCCATATCAAATAAGGTAAGATCTACCGTGCTGCCGCGGCTGTGGCCGGAGTGCCTTGCGATATAGCCCTCGTCAAAGAGCACATCCTTATCGAGGTCCGGGTAGAAATACTCTTTCATCCGCGTATCGTCCGGGTCCTGTGACCACTCCACGAAATGCGTCACCGCTTCCTGCGGGCGGTACGCGTCGTAGATCTTGAGGCGGTAGCCCTTCTCCACAAGCTCATCGCTGACTTCCCTGAGCGCTTCAGCCGCTTCCTCGGTAAGAAGCGCAAGGGGCTCCTCGTAGCCGTCGATCCTGTCTCCCACAAAGTTGTAGGTCGAGTAGTAGCGGATCTCAAGAATGGCATCCGGAACTGCTTCGCTCAGGAGAACAAAGTCCGAGGAATCATCGGAGAGTCTTACGCCGTCCGGACCGGTTGTTTCTCTCGCCGCGGCCGCTTTCGCTGTGCCCACATCGGAATTTCCGCATCCGCCAAGAAGAAGGCACCCTGCAAGGGCAAGGACCAGCATCGCTTTGATTCTGTTTCCCCGACATTTCTCTCTGTTTTTCATCCTTATGATCTCCTGTCAAAATATACTGATTCAAAATTCGGCGGCCCCCTGTCCGCCTCGGTTGTCTTTAAACCGCACAGGGATCCCCGTAACTGTACTAAATATCATAACACAATATTTTGGCGCCGCCCGAAAAATCGGCAGAAAACATTTTAGTCATTTTGACTATTTTCTTGTTGACAGCCAGGCAGCTGCATGTTATGGTGATTATAGTCAAAGCGACTATTAAACAGATCCCGAAAGGAGGAACACAAGGATGAATACAATGTTTAACGGAATGTTCATGAAAGTTCAAAGAGGTATGTGCATGCTGTCCCCCTGCGGGATCGCCGTCAGGACTTCCGCCGGCTACAGAAGCTACAGCGTAAAGACCGGAAAGCTCCGAAACTGCGACAACATGGTCTTCAACATCGGAGACGGGATGTTCTTCGTGATCCCCGCGACCAAAGTCCGGCCCGGCGATATCATCCTGAACGGCGGAAAGCCTGCCTGCGTAAGAAAAGCCGGAAAAGACAGCATTGAAGTCATCAACTACGAGACTTCCGTCGTGGAGACGATCCTCCCCGAGCGGCATGTTTTTATGGGAAACACCTGGTTTTACGGAAAGATCGTCTCCCTGTTCGGCGACGGATCCTCCATCTGCGGCAAGGGAAGCGTCGGCAAAATGATGAAATACATGATGCTGACAAGCCTTTTCAAGGATAACGGCGAGACTGCCGGGGCCGGCACAGGCGCGATGGTTCCCACTGCCAATACGGCAAACATGAACGCCCTGCTCCCCCTTCTTCTCCTCAAGGGCGACGGCGCAGGCGACCTCTTCGGAGGACTCTTCGAGGAGGAGGACGAGGAGGAAGGCGGCGCAGCCGGAACCGGCACAGACGACGAAGAAATGTTTTAA
>DLYC01000097.1:0-2256 GCA_003447895.1 Lachnospiraceae bacterium
TACATGGAGAGCAGGTCCAGGATCGCCACATCCCCCAACGGAAACGGCGGCTGGTTCCTCTCTATGATGAATTCGGGCGTTTTGGACAGAGCCAAGGAGCTCGGCGTCGAGTGGCTCAATATCTTTGCCGTGGACAATGTCCTTCAGAGGATCGCTGATCCCTGCTTCGTGGGAGCGACGCTTGAGAGCGGCTGCTCGACCGGGGCCAAGGTCGTAAGGAAGGTGACACCGGAGGAGAAGGTCGGCGCGCTGTGCCTCGAGGACGGAAGACCGTCGATCGTGGAGTACTACGACATGACCCCCGAACTTCTGGAGGCCAGGGACGAGAAGGGCGAGCCCGCCTACAACTTCGGCGTGATCCTGAACTATCTCTTCAGGGAGAAGGATCTTGAGCGCATCGTCAATGACGAGCTGCCCGTCCATGTGGTGGAGAAGAAGATCCCCTACATGAACCGGGAAGGCGTGAAAGTAAAGCCCGAAGAGCCCAACGGCTACAAGTTCGAGCAGCTGGCCGTGGACCTTGTCAGGGAGCTGGATACCTGCCTGCCCTATGAAGTTCTTAGAGAGAGAGAGTTCGCGCCGATCAAGAACAAGACGGGCGTAGATTCCGTGGAGTCCGCAAGAAAGCTCTGCCTGGAAAACGGAATTGAGCTGTAACTGACAGGGAGCGCTTATGTTCAGACTCTGGATTAAGGAATGGAAAGACAGCCGCCTGATCCGGGACACCGTGGTCGAAAACGATGAGAGGGATACCAGGACCCACAAGGTCCTTCAGGGACTCGAGGAGGGGTGCCGCCGGTTTGACCTGCCGGTGCCGATCTGGCTCGACTCGTCGATCCGCGATTTTAAGAGACATGCGGGGTGCCGGTTCACGCAGGATGCCTTTATAGAGGAAATCGATTTTGACTATCTTGAGATCCGCGTATTAGAGGAGGATCTTTACTGACCTTTCGTGAACCAAAGTGCGTGCCTTTCAAAGCGCGCATTTTGGTTCACGTTTTTTTCACGGATTGCTTGGGCAAAAAGCCGCGGATAATCACAGTTTTAACACAATTGACTCTTATACTGGCTCTAACAGAATGAAAATACGGTCTGATAAACCGATGAAAGGCAGGTATACGAAATGAGTGAAGACAAATGGAGTACAGATGGGACCATGGACCCGCATACAGGGACAGAGGATCAGAATATTGTAGAGGGAACGGCGGAAATCATCGATGAAGCGCCCGCGGCAGAAGAGAAGCCGGCTTATGAGAGCAGCACACCTGCCCCCGCGTCTTATGAGTATGATACGCCGGATACAAATTCCGGAAACGGGAGTGAGTACTCCCATTCCGATGCCGGATCGGCAACGGGAAACGGAAACTACCACTACGGAAGTTCCAGCCACGAGTATTATCAGGGCGAGAATTTCGGCTCGTCCGTAAGCGGCGGCAACGGCGGAAATTCAGGCAGCGGCGGAAGAGGCAAAGGATTTCTGGCCGTCGTGCTGGCGATCATCTTCGGTGTCTGCCTGGGCGCCGGTTTCTGGGGGGTCCACCACTATCTGGGCGACTCAAGTGAGTCTGCGGAGAGCACAGTAGCGGATGCCGGAGAAAAGAGCGCGACTGAGGCAGACGGGGAAGCGGAAACCGAGAAGGAGGAGGCCGCAGAGGCTGCGCCTTCCGAGGCAGAGCAGGAAGAGGCAGCTCCTCAGACGGAAGCTGAGAGCGGACAGCCTGCAGCAGGACAGGAAGAGGCAGCAGCACCGCAGGAGAACACAGCCGGAGCGGAACAGGCCGGGACGTCCGACAATACGGACACGGCAGGCGTACAGAATGAGGCCGGACTTGTGATCGCGGATACGGAGACACCGGATACGGAACTGACCAGGGTCGTCGACAAGGTGATGCCCTCGATCGTATCCGTTTACAACGACTTTACGCAAGAGGTTCAGACCTTCTACGGCGAGACCTTTACAAGGCAGGGCGAATCCACCGGTTCGGGAATCATCATCGGAAAGACGGATGACGAACTCCTGATCGTGACCAACAATCATGTGGTGGACGGCGCAGACCACCTCCGGGTCCTCTTCATAGACCAGGAGACCTGTGACGCGGGGATCAAGGGCACTGATCCCAGCAATGACCTCGCTGTGATCGCAGTCCCGCTCAGCAGCATCAAGGACACCACCTCTTCTCAGATCAAGGTGGCGACGCTGGGCAATTCCGACAACCTCAAGATCGGTGAGACGGCGATCGCGATCGGCAATGCGCT
>DLYC01000097.1:2396-2954 GCA_003447895.1 Lachnospiraceae bacterium
GCGGCGATCAACCCCGGAAACTCCGGCGGCGCGCTCGTCAATATTTACGGAAATGTGATCGGTATCAATTCCAGTAAGATCGGCGGAGACACTGTCGAGGGCATGGGATTTGCAATCCCGATCAGCAGAGCGATCCCGATCATCGAGCGCCTCATGAGCAGCGAGACCCTGACCAAGGTCGACGAGGCTGAGCAGGGAACGATCGGAATCAGCGGCGCGACGGTGACATCGGACGTGGCGGCGGCTTACGGCATGCCCCGGGGCGTCTATGTGGCCGAAATCCTGCAGAACGGCGGGGCCGCGAACTCTGAACTGCGCGAGGGAGATATCATCACCGGTATCAATGACCAGACGGTCTCCAGTATGGAAGAACTCCAGAGACTCCTTCAGTACTATAAAGCGGGAACGGAAGTTACGCTGAACGTGCAGAGGCAGGACGGACAGGGCTCTTACTCGGAGACAACGGTGAAGGTGACGCTCGGGACCAAGGCATCCCTGAAGAGCGCAGAGGACAACGCAAACGGAGCCGGTAACAGCAGCCAGGGCCAGAACGGCGGC
>DLYC01000097.1:3103-3930 GCA_003447895.1 Lachnospiraceae bacterium
CCAGGGCAGCTACAATCCGTTCAACGGCTTTGGCTTTCCCTTCGGTTTTTGACAGATCTAAGTGAGTGAGGAAATTACTATATGGCAAACAATACAAACGATCATGACGGCGGAAAAGGGGAGTTCTGCCTCATGTGCGGACGCTCTGACAAGCAGGCGGGCAAGATGATCTATCTTCCGGGCGGAATGACGGTGTGTCAGGACTGCATGCAGAAGACGGTGGAAGCGGCCAGCAAGATGGATTTTCAGAGCATGTTCAACAACCCGCTCTTTCTGCAGGGACTTACCAACAATCCCTTCTTTCGCGGAATGCAGCCCGACAGCGGCACCGGAAAGAAGGAGGATTCCGAAAGCGGCGAGTCCTCTGATGCGGGAAAGGGCGATGCAGAGCAGGATGAAAAGGCGGATGTCAGGGGCAGCATAACGGTGCCGGCAGGCGGTCCCGATGAGGCCTCCAAGGCAGAAGTGATCTCTGACGACGCGGACCGGGAGGACGACGAACAGGAGGAAAACGGCAAAGAGAGCGGCTCTTCGGACAACGGCGGACGCCGCCCGTCCATCAGCTTCCTGAACCTGAACGACCTGTTCGGGGGCGGCTTCGGCGGGCGCCAGCAGCCCAAGGTGAAGAAAAAGAAGAAGGAAGGCCCCAAACCCGTATTTTCCATCGACAACATACCGGCCCCTCACAAGATCAAGGAGGAGCTGGACAAGTATGTGATCGGACAGGACCGTGCCAAAAAAGTGATCTCCGTGGCGGCATACAACCACTATAAACGGGTAAAGACCGGCACGATGGATGATATCGAGATCGAAAAATCCAATATCCT
>DLYC01000097.1:4102-4380 GCA_003447895.1 Lachnospiraceae bacterium
GATGACATTGAGAGTGTTGTGTCAAAGCTCCTTGCGGCGGCGGACAACGATGTCGAGAAGACCGAAAAGGGCATTATCTTTATCGATGAGATCGACAAGATCGCCAAGAAGAAAAATGTGAATTCGAGAGATGTCAGCGGAGAATCCGTCCAGCAGGGACTTCTAAAGCTCCTTGAGGGGGCTGACGTGGAGGTACCCGTGGGCGCCAACAGCAAGAATGCCATGGTGCCGCTTACGACCATCAACACGCGCAATATCCTCTTTATCTGCGGCGGCGC
>DLYC01000273.1 GCA_003447895.1 Lachnospiraceae bacterium
GCTGTTTATGCCTAATCTTCCACGCCTGCCGCTAAGTGCACGACATAATCTCCCTCCAGGTCTCTGCAAATCTTCCCGACACAGAAAAAACACGGGGATTTCGCATTAATCAATCAATTAATGCGAAATCCCCGTGAATAATCTTCCGGGATCGCCCCATCATGTTCGCCCCATCATCTTCACCCCATCACCTTCAGAATCATCTGCAGCCCGTACAGCACAAACGACAGCACGAGCGTGACAATCACAAGGCGAAGCCCGAAGACAAATCGGTCGCAGCGCAAGTGGAGCTTATCCAGATCTTCATTGATGATCGCGCGATAGAGAACGATCAGCTTGTGCTCCGCCTCCTCGATCGTGCCGCTGTCGAGCTTTTGCTCCGCGATCTTGTTGGGATCCAGGCGGACGATATGCTCCGGCGCCAGCAGGCGCATGTAATAGACAAGATTCCATACATAAGTGACCGACACGGCGATGCAGGCAATGATATACAGCACGGAAAGGATATCATGCACGGCGCTGCCGTTCATCTTAAGCTCCGGAATGCTTCCGAACAGGCTTGTGATGAAGACAAACATGAATCCGAGGAAAGTCACCGTGATGTAGACCTTGTTGTCAAGTTTATTGCTTCTTTCGAAGAGATTCTGGTACTCGATCCTGAGGGATTCCAGTTCTTGCTCGGCCCCCATACCGCTGCCGCTTTTATGCTGACTTCTGTGCCTGCGGAAATTGTGGTCTCCGCTGGCCGCACCTGCCGAGGCCTCCTCACGGGCGACGCCCGCCGAAGGCCCTTGCTCTTCCGGAAGTTCTTCGCGGACGGCGCCCGCCTCCGCCGCCAAGTTCACTTCATTTTTCTCAAAATCCATTCGCCGCCTCCTGCCTGCGCCCAAGGCTCGCAGCGCGAGCCGCAGCGCTTTCTCCGCATTCAACCGTCAAAACGAAAAATCCTTCTCAATCCCATATTTCTTGATGCGCCGCCACAGCGTCGTCTTGCTTATCCCGAGCTCCGCGGCCACCTTTTCGCGGTTTCCGCCATACTTTTTGAGAAGCTCGGCGATCCTGGCGGCCTCCTTGTCTTTGTAGAGCACAACTTTTTCCGTGCCCGGAAGGATGTCCGGAAGGATCTGCTCCATCTGTTTTTTGACAAAGGCTTCGTCAATGCTTCTCTTCTCCGTGAGCAGAACGATCCTCTCCGTGACGCTCGCCATCTGTTCCAGGTTCCCCGGCCAGTCGTATTCCTGGACAAAGCGCAGGGCTCCCTGTGTCATGTGGATGTATCTCTTATACTGCTTCTGCCACTGATCGATATAGTGATTGAACCAAAACAGTGTGTATTCCTTCTGGTGCCTGAGGGGCGGAATTTCCGTGCTCAGACTTGAGAGCGCGTAGTAGAGATCCTGCCTGAACTCCCCTTTCTCCACTTTGGCGGCAAGGTTTACGCTCGTGGAAGCGATCACTCTCACCTTTGTAAAGCTGACCCTGTGAGAGCCGTTATGCATAAATTTGCCGCGGATCAGGTTGAGCATCTTGTACTGGCTCTCTCTCGAGAGCATCTCTATGCCGTTGAGGTAAAGTGTTCCGTCCGCCGCCAGCTCGGCAAGACACGGCGGCGTTCCCTGTCTGCTCGTATAGCTGCCAAAGAGCATATCGTCGAGGGTCTCCGGCATCCACGCGTCGCAGTCCACCGGCACGAATGCGCTTTTGCTCAGCGGACTTGCATTATGGATCGCCTGGGCCAGGAACTCCGCGCCCGACCCTTTCTCTCCCAGGATCAGAACCGGGGCAGAATACTGGGCGATCTTCCTCACATATTGCTCGAGATTTTTGGTCTCTTTGCTGCCCACGTATAGTTGATCCACGGTAAAGTTCGCGATAAAGCCCCTCTGATAGAGTTCCTTATGGAGCTCCGTGTCCATCTCGATGATCCGCCTGCCTTCCTGAAAGGTGAGCACCGCGCCCTGGATCCTGTTGTCGATGCGGATCGGCGCCACATTGACGACGATCTCCATCTTCTGGCTGTTTACATAGATGGAGTACCCTTCTTTTCCCTGTATGAGCGCATCATCCAGCACCTTTCTGCGGATGCTGGGAATGACCTGCTGTACGCGCTTTCCTACAGGGTCCCCCAGATATCTCTCCAGGAAATTGTGCCCGCTGCGGTTGATCCTCTTGATCACGCCGTCATTGTCCACCTGCATGATCCCCGTAAATGTGTAATTCAGCATCACATCCATTTCGGCGTTGTTGGTCTTGGCCAGTTCGATCGCGTAGGAAACTCTCTCCGCCGTCTCCAGCGCATTTGACAGGCTTTCCATGCCGGCCGGGATCTTGAAACTGGGTATGCCCAGCTCCTGCGCTCTTTCGCAGGCAGTATCGCCTCCGATAATTGCTTCGCAGCCTTCCTGCGCAGCCCGGTCCACGTAGGTGACCAGCTGGTCGTTTTCGGTCACCATATATTTGACCAGGCGGATGTCGAAAAGCTCGTCATAATGGTCCGTATTGCCGAACATATTGCTGTATCCCACGAGGCCGATTTTGGGATGCCTGGTCCCCACCTGCTTTCTGAGGGCGCGGATCACGAGCCCCATCTCCTGTGTCGTGACCTTCATCTCGACAAGAGGAATCGTCACATTTTCTCTGAGAAGCTGTGCCTGAACGCCTCTGGCGATGATCAGCTCACACCCTTTCTCTTCCAGTTCTCTCCCCCGCCGCACGACTGTCTCCGTGTGCGCTCTTTCCACGCACATCACGTCCAGGGAACGGACCTTCTCGGTCATCCTGATGATCTGTTCCTGCTGCGCGGGATAAGGAAGAAGAATTGCGGTTTTGGTCATAGTCCCCTCCTGAATCTTGTGCTACTGTCTCCTGCGCACAGTATACAGGCCGTTTTCCGCGGTATCCAATTGCAATATTCACAAATTTGTTCTCAATTTTGCCTGTTTTGGATAAATCGCCAAAATTTGCACCATTTTGCGTTTCGTAATTGAAATGTTTGTTTCATATTATTGGTCAAAAAACAGACCGCCTGCAGATTCTGCTCCTCATCAGCAGCTGCAGGCAGCCTTATCACCTTGGTATTCGGTTTTTTATTCGAACTTACTTATTTTATCCGAACTTACTTATTTTATCCGCTTCTTATCCTATTAATGCGACCGCCACATCGTTGACATTCGTGCCTGTGGGGCCGGTCATGATCAGTCCGCCGACCTTTCCGAGCGCGTGGTACGCGTCGTTGTCCGCGAGGACCGCATGGATATCGATTCCCTGAGCGGCAAGCTCCTTCACGGTATCGCCGTCCACATAGCCGCCGGCCGCATCGGTGGGTCCGTCTGTCCCGTCACTTCCGACCGAGAAGACGGCTGCTCCCGCTATGCCGCTTATGCCGGGCGCCGCAGCCAGCGCCAGTTCCTGGTTGCGTCCTCCGAGCCCTTTGCCCGTCAGATGCACGACCGTCTCGCCGCCTGCTATATAGGCCAGTTTCTTTCCGTCCGCGGCATGAGTCCTGATGATGCCCGAGAGGAAGACTCCCGCGTCCCTGGCCTCACAGGTCAGCTGATCGGTGAGCATGATCGGCTCGTAGCCCAGCTCCCGGCATTTGACTGCCGCCGCCGCGCACAGCTCCCTGACACTTCCGGTGATCATCGTTGTCACATTTGTCAGTTCCTTGGGCGTCTCCTGTTCCAGAAGCGCCATGGCTTCCCCGGAGAGCTTAAGGCCGTATCGGGCCACGATCTCCTTTGCCTGTTCACAGGTAGAGCTGTCCGGATAGGCGGGACCGCTGGCGATCATATCCAGCGGATCTCCGATGATGTCGCTCAGCACAATGCTGCGGACATGCGCGGGCGCGCAGGCAAGCGCGAATTTCCCGCCCTTTACCGCCGAGAGGCGCTTTCTGAGCGTGTTCATCTCCACGATGTCCGCGCCGCAGGCGAGAAGCTGCCTGGTAATATCCTGCAGCTCTTCTCCGCTGACCAGCGGCCGCTCGAAGAGCGCGCTGCCGCCTCCGGAGAGCAGGAACAGGACCGTGTCTTTTTCCGTCAGCCCGCTTACCGCATCCAGTGCTGCCGCTGTCGCCTTGAAGCTGTTTTCGTCCGGCACGGGGTGCCCGGCTTCATAGCAGGTCACACCGGGGATCTCCGCCATCACGTGATCATATTTGGTCACAACTACGCCGCCGTCGACTCTGCCCAGAGTATCTACGGCTGCTTTTGCCATCTGCCAGGCTGCCTTTCCGGCCGCCACCAGAATTGTTTTGCCGTCCGAATGATAATCACGCAGCGCTCTCTCGACCGCCTCGTCCGGAAGTACTGCCGTAAGTGAAGCTTTTACGATTTTATTTGCATTACTTCTTAAAGCTGAATCCATATTGTTCTCCCCCCTGTTAAGGCGCACGGGCCGCCTTTCGGCGGCGTCATCCTTTCCGCACGCGTGGTCAAAATATCCTGTCCCCCGGTTACCGCACAAGGCAGGGCTTTTTGTGGTCATAGACCCAGTTCGGGATCAGGTACTGCATCGCCTTGGCGTCATCCCTGTCGTGGGAAGGAAGGCTGTTGTAAAGTCTGTTCGCCTCCATGACACGGTCCATGTTGAGGTGCACGCCCAGTCCGGGTGCATCCGGCACCTGGAGTTTTCCGCCGATGATCTGCGGCGTGTCGTCCAGAAGGTTCTGTCCGTCCTGCCAGATCCAGTGGGTATCGAGAGGAGCCGGCGCTCCGACTGCTGCCGCGCCGACCTGCGCGAAAGCTGCCAGCGTGATGTCGAAGTGGTTGTTGGAATGTACGCCCCAGGTAAGTCCCCAGGAGTTCAGGAGCTGCGACATGCGGATCGCGCCGTCAAAGCCCCAGAAATGAGGATCCGCCAGAATAATGTCACAGGCATTGAGGCTCACCGTGTGATAGAACTGGCGCCAGTCCGTGGCGATCATGTTGGTGGCCACCTGGAACTGCGTCGCGTTTTTGAACTCGCGCATGATCTCGCGGCTGGAGTATCCCGCTTCGGGTCCGCAGGGATCTTCCATATAAGTGATGACGCCGTGCATATCCTTGCACAGGTCGATGGCTTCTGCCAGGCTCCAGGCGCCGTTGGGGTCGATATTTACTCTTGCGTCGGGGAACCGCTTCTTGAGGGCCTTCATGGCCTCCATTTCCTCTTCTCCGCGCAGGACGCCGCCCTTGAGCTTGAAGTTTGCAAATCCGTATTTTTCCTGCAGCGCTTCGGCTTCCTCGACGATCCTTGCGGGCGTCAGGATCTCCTCTCTGCGCAGCCTGAACCAGGGATCGCTGCTGTCGGACTCATCCAGGTACTGCATGTCGCCCGCCGGCACCTTGTGCCTGTCGGAGACATAGAACAGGTATCCCAGCATTTCCACTTCTTTCCTCTGCTGGCCTTCTCCCATCAGGTCGCACATGGGAACGCCGAGGAACTGGCCGAACAGGTCCATCATGGCGCACTCGATCGCCCACTCGCTCTTGACAACAAATTTCAGCTTGCTGATATCCAGCGTCTGGATTCCTTCGCCGTCGTCTTCCGCCGCGGGATTCGCCAGTTTGTGGATCTGCTGCAGCACCTTTCTGTACTGGGAAATCTGCTGTCCCTCGACAAGAGGTTTCATGGCATTGAGGCAGTCACAGGTGTAGTCTCCGCCGTGGATCTCACCGATGCCCGTGTGTCCCGCATTGTCCTCGAGAATAACGAGGTTTCTTGTAAAGCACGGTGCATGTGCGCCGGACAGCGTCATCAGCATACTGTCATAGCCGGCAACAGGCACGACAGTCATCTTCGTAATTACCGGTGTCTGTGTTATTTGCATTCCGAGATTCCTCCTAATCGCAAACAAAACTGTTAACGGAACCGTAAAGGAAAGCGGCAGTCCGCAGCCATCTGCCACGAACTGCCGCCGCGTTTTACGTCATTGATTCAGTTAAGGTTACTTCGAAAGCATGTGCACGGATTATCTGACCATGCAGGGACGCTTGGGATCAAAGGTCCAGCCGGGGATCAGGTACTGCATACCCTTTGCGTCGTCGCGCGCGCCAAGGCAATTCTCAACATAGAGCTTGTTTGCCTTCATGATCTGCTCGCGGTCGATCTCGATGCCCAGACCGCCCTTCTTGGGAAGATCGATGCAGCCGTCTACGATCTGCATGGGCTCCTTGGTCAGGCGCTCACGGCCTTCCTGCCAGATCCAGTGTGTGTCAATGCCGTTGAGCTTGCCGGGAACCGCTGCCGCGCACTGCACAACCATGGCAAGACTGATGTCGAAGTGGTTGTTGGAGTGGCAGCCCCACATCAGGCCGAAGTCATTGCAGAGCTGGCCGACGCGGACAGAGCCGTTCATGGTCCAGAAGTGAGGATCCGCCAGCGGGATGTCGACACTGTTCAGAGCGATGCAGTGTGCCATCTCTCTCCAGTCTGTGTCGATCATGTTGGTCGCCGTAGGCATGCCCGATCCGCGCTTGAACTCCGCCATGATCTCACGGCCGGAGAAACGTCCTTCCGCACCGCAGGGATCTTCGCAGTAAGCCAG
>DLYC01000116.1:0-2950 GCA_003447895.1 Lachnospiraceae bacterium
GAGCCGCTGTTTGAGAACATGACCACATGGCCGACCCCGATCATGGAGATCGTAAACGACGACCTGAACCTGAAGTATTACACAAATCCCGATGTGCCCGCCAAACTCCGCGAGATCGGAAGAAAGACTTCGAAGGCATTCGGCGTCGACAGACGCTTTGTCCACCTCGAGTTCTTCAGACTGACACAGGACCGCAAGGGCCTTGGCAAGAAGGGCGAGTTCGCGGGCCTCGAAGTCAACATGCGCCCGCCGGGAGGCTATACGCCGGATATGATGAACTTCGCCCACTCCACGGATGTCTACCAGATCTATGCGGACATGGTAGCTTTTGACGAGAGGCGGATCCCCGAGTCCGACGACAAGTATTACTGCGTCTATGCCGGCCGCAAGGACGGACACAGCTACGTGCGCACGCACGAGGAGATCATGGCAAAATACGGAGAAGCCATGGTCATGCAGGAAGAAATGCCGCCCGTAAACTGGCCGCAGATGGGCCGCGTCATGTACACCGTGAAGCTTAAGACGAAGAGAGAAGTGAACGCGTTTATTAAGTTTGTGCATGAGGAGAAGAAATAAAGAAACGAAGAAGCCCCCGGAAGTTGTTCCGGGGGCTTTAAAAATGCAGCCGGGTTTGATTTAGAAGGCAGCGCCTCTGTGTGCTTATTCTTCTTCGTTGGCCGCGATATAGTCTCTTGCGTGTCCCAGGATGTTGCGAAGCTCCCTGAGGACGCCCATCTTGCTGTAGGATCTCTCCACGATGTCCGCGGCCTGCTTGAGCTCCTTTCTTGCGTTGGCCACTGTGAGCGCGACGCCCGTCTCATGGAAAGCGGACAGGTCGTTGAGATTGTCGCCAAAATATACCGTCTCCTCGATCGAGATGCCGAGGTATTCCTGGAGAAGGGCATAGGCCTCGCCCTTTCCGGCTTCCCTTGCGGTGATGTCGAGCCACTTGGCACCGGAGATGAGCATGCTCAGATGGCTGAAGCGGGGATCGTTCCGGAGGGCCTCACTGGCAGCCTCAATATCCTGGCGGTAGACGGAGACTTTGACGATATTGTCCATGGGAATCTTTGTCACATCGTCTACATTGTGCACGTCGTAATGGTAGCTGTCGCGCATAAGATGCATGAAGTCGCTGTCTTCCCCGCAGTCCATGTAGCAGGTGTCGGGCGTCTCCACGATGACTGTCGCCCCTTCGATCTTCCGGACTTCTTCGATCAGAGTAAGAACAAAATCCGGATCGATCGTCCAGCAGTGCAGCATGCGGTCCGCAGTGCGGATGACGGTGCCGTTTCCGGAAATAAAATAGATATCCTCTGCCACGGGCCTGAAAAGGTCGAGCATACTGGCATACTGCCTTCCGCTGCACGCGCAGAAAGTAATGCCGACTTCCTTGAGGTCCTCAATGACTTTGAAGTATTCGTGACTGATCTCGTGGGACCCTTCCGGAACCAGTGTTCCGTCAATATCACTTGCTATTAGTTTAATCATATTCGTTCTCTCTTATTTTCTGTATTTTGATCAATTGGATCAGTATCATTTAGATTATACATACATTGGCTTGAAAAAGAAACGCAAATTACCCGGAATGTTTCCGGCGGCTGTGTGGGGTATCGACATTACCCCGTGGTATTTTTTGGCGCGATTTGTCCTGTTTGTGATGGAAATCCGTCCTATAAGGCGTATTATGTTGTGAAAGGGGCGCACAGCGTCCCTTCAAAAACCAACCATATAGGAGGTAGAAAATCATGAGAGATAAGACGATCATTATCGCTTTCCTTCTGAGCGGAATTCTTGCGCTTGCTGCCTGCAGCGCCAGTAACAATATAGGACAGACAGCTGAAAAGGCACAGGAGAACGAAAGCGGAAGTACGGGCGAAGTATCTGCCGAAATGGCAAACCCCTGGACGGAAACAACGGATCCGGAAGAGGCGAAGAAGGCGACCGGAATCGACATCTCGTTTCCCGGGGCGGAGGCAATCCCGGAGGGACTGAGCTTTGTCAACTATCGCTATACAGAGGATGTGCTAGAAGCCGTCTACGAGGGCGGTGGCAATCAGCTTGTCATCCGCGCGTCTTCGAAGATCAGCGATGAGGGCTTGACAGGCGACTACAATGAGTACATGAAAGACTGGGACGAGGACATCGGCGGAAGCATCGTCCACTGCAAAGGCGACGGAACTCGTGTGAACAGTGCCTATGCGGATGTGAGGGGCGTCTACCTGGCGGTTTTGTATAACGTCGGCGAGGAAGGCAGAGGCCTGGACAAAGAAAGTCTGGAAGCTGTTTTTACGGGGATCCGGGCGACTTCTGCGGAGTGATGGATGAACAGCAGCGCGGATCGGAGCGCTGCGAGGAAAGCAGGACTCGTATAGCGAGCCTTTACATGCGGGAGAGGAGGTAACCGAACTATGATGAAGAAACTTGGCTTTTTGGCGGCAGGCATTGCTGTCGGACTTGTGATCACCGGCTACATCGCCACCAAGGAGATTCAGGCCGCAAAGGAAGAGAGCTGCCCGCAGGTGAAACAGGACGGCCTGTTCGCGGAGCTGACGGGAAGCACAGTAAGACTTTATAAGGTGGAGAACGGACATTTCTGCGGATACCATGAGACACGTGAGTTTGACAGTCCGGAGGAGGCCTCCGAGTGGGTTCTTCGGGAGACGAAGGCGAAGCTGGTCTTTGCAGGGTGAGACAGCAGAAATCAAGAAACAACCAAGGCCGGAAGCTCCTGCTTCCGGCCTTGCGCATTTTACATCTGTTCCAGAATAAAGTTCTTGACGCCCTCGAGCCTGCTCTCTTTCCAGGCGCCCTTTTCGGCCTCGGCCGCGATGGGGCACAGGATGTGGAAGTCGAGGCCTTCACCGATCACGCGGCCGCTGCGCTTGGGATTCATGAGATTTTCTTCCCAATCCGCTTCGGTGGCGTTTTTGTATTTGTCGGGATAGAG
>DLYC01000116.1:3005-4803 GCA_003447895.1 Lachnospiraceae bacterium
AAGACCTGCTGGCGCTTGGTGGCAGCGATGAACATTTTGCAGGCGAGGGGGATGAGTTTGTTGTATTCCTCCTCCTGAATGTCCACAAAGATTTGGGGAAGGTCACTTGAGACGATGTGCTCATTGGTTCTGTCGATCCTGAGCCCGTGAGCCTCAAAGCGCCAGCTGTCCTGTGTGAAGTGAAGCTGGAGGACGATCCCTTTTTCTGTGTTGAACTGCGCGCGCTGGTAGTCGGTATCAAAGATGAAATTCCCGAGGGAGTAGAAGATGGCCTTGTCCCCGACAAGCTCATAATTCATCGGCACGTGCGGGTGGTGGGAGACGACGAGATCGGCGCCCATCTTAAGGTATTCGTGGTAGCGGTCGCGCGTATAGGGGGAAGGAATTGCCGTGAATTCTTCTCCGCCGTGGGCGACGACGACGCACCAGCGGCATTTCTTTTTGATGCCGGAGATCACTTCGCGGATGGAATCCATATCGCTCCAGCTCAGGCACCCCGCCTTGTCCGGGCCTGCGGGCTTGCAGCCCCTCTGATAGCCGACGCCGAAGAGACCGATCCCGCCCGCCTCGTCGAGGATGACGGGCCGCTTGGCTCGCTCGAGGTCCATCTCCGCGCCGATCGTCTGTACGCCGAGAGAAGAAGCGATGTCCAGAGTCGCCTGCAGTCCGTCGGGACCGACGTCCATGATGTGGTTGTTGGCGAGGTTCCAGATGTCCGCACGGATCTTCTGAAGGACAACGACGGCCCTGGGATCGATGGTGTGCATAAGGCGCATCTCGGCAGCCTTGACTCTGACAGCATTTTCGTCGGCGAGGGGCCCCTCCACGTTCGCAATCACATGATCCGAGGAAGCAAAGATCTCTAAAAGGGCGGGATCGATGAGGTCCCCGTCCTCCCACTTGTTCTGCATATAGTGGTCAAAACCGATATCGCCTGTAAAGGCCAGCGTAGTGGATTCTTTGCTCATTTTGTCCCCCCTTTAACCAACTCCCGGAACACATCCCCGCGCTCCTCGAAGTTCTTGAAGTATCCGTAGGAGGCCGCAGCCGGCGACAGGATGCAGGCCTTTCCGGCCGGCGTGATCTCTCCGGCGAGCGCGGCAGCGCCTGCAAGGTCGTCGCGATACTGACAGAAGGGGAGATCAGAGACCTCTTTGTAGATGCGGGCGCCGGACTTGTACATGAGAATGTAGTTGTACTCGCCGTGCGCACGAATAAATTCTGTCAAAATATCGTAGTCGATACCTCTGTCCATCCCACCGATCAGGATCGTGCCGGCATTGGGAATGCTCTTTATGGCCGCGATGGCCGCCTCGGGAATGGTGGAGATGGAATCGTCATAGTAGTCAATGCCGCCGTAGTTTCCCACGAACTGAAGGCGGTGCTGAAGGCCGGTGAACTCCTTGAGCGCCTCGCGGACTTTCTGAGGGTCGCAGCCGAACAGCTCTGTGCTCACCGCATAGACGAAGCGGGCGTTGAACTGGTTGTGCTCGCCCTTCAGCTTCATGTCAAAGTGCATGGGATCCTCATAGGAGATGACCTCCCCATGCGCCGCCGTCTCGATCGGGGGCACGTTGTTTCCGGCAAAGAAGAAATCGCCGGGTTTTTGGTTCGCGGTGATGTTGGCCTTTGCGCGGAAGTACTTGTCCATCGTGCCGTAGTAGTCCAGATGCTCCTCGTAGAGGTTCAGGAAGAGGGCGATGTGGGGCGATATTTTGGCATGGGCGAGCTGGTGGCAGGACATCTCGAAGACGATGATCGTGTCACCCGTGATCTCACCGTAGTAGTCGAGCGCGGG
>DLYC01000116.1:4938-6415 GCA_003447895.1 Lachnospiraceae bacterium
GATGTGGTGCTCTTTCCCTTGGTGCCGGTGACACCGATGACCTGGCCCGAGAACTCCTCCAGAAAGAGATCGGTCATGGAGGTGTACTTGTCACTGAGGTTCTCGGCGACGATACCGGGGCTCTTGACGATATAGTCATAGGCGTCCTCGTCGATCTCCTCGCGCTTTCCCTGGAAAACGGTGAGCTCGCGGACGCTGCAGTATTTAGTGATGAATTTCTCGGTGGACTTTCCTTCAAGGCCGTAGCCCCAAAGAAGAATGCGCTTTCCGTTTAGTTTGTCTGTTATTTTCACCTAGGATCTCCTCCCTGATCTTGCAATGTATTTCGCGATGAATCTCATAATGAATTTCGCAATGAATTTTGTAATGAACGGCTGTCTGCAAGTCGATGGCCATGAAAATTATAACATGGATGGGAGGCTGTGCCAAACACAGCGGGTAGGCGCCGGAAAGTTGTGATATGATTAGAAAAGAGGCGGCAAAGAAGCCGGCCTGCGGGGCGGCGGACCGCCCCCTATGTCCTGATGGTATTGTTGATCAGTAAGAAGAGGAGAGGAAAATGAATCCGAACATTACAAAGAGAAATGAACTTCTGGCGCAGAAGGTGATCAAGGGGCTCGAGTCCCGCAACATGACCGGCTATTACGCAAAGAGCAAAGAGGAGGCGCTTGAGAAGGCGCTCTGTCTGATCCCGGAGGGAAGCTCCGTGACGATGGGCGGCGGCATGAGCGTCCATGAGATCGGCCTTGTCAAGGCGCTCAAGGAGGGAAATTATTCCTTTATCGACAGAGATGAGATGGAGGACAAGCGCGCCGCAATGCTGGCGGCCTATGACGCGGACTTCTACCTGATGAGCGCAAACGCGATGACCGAGGACGGAATCCTTGTCAACATCGACGGAAACGCAAACCGGGTTTCCGCACTGGCACAGGGACCCCGCAAAGTCATTGTGATCGCCGGCATGAACAAGATCTGCGACGACGTCGACGGCGCCATGAAGAGAGCAAGGAATGTGGCGGCTCCCATTAATGCCCAGCGCTTTGGCCTCTCGACGCCCTGCGCCAGGACCGGGGCCTGCATGGACTGCAAGTCCCCCGATACGATCTGCTGCCAGTTTCTGATCACCAGATATTCCAAGCACCCGGGAAGGATTCACGTGATCCTGGTCAATGATGCGCTTGGATTCTGAAGCGGAGAGGACGGGGGCGAGGGCCGTCGATCCGACCACGGAGGCGGCAGGGGCGAAGGCCGTCAATCCGATCACGGAGGGGGTGATCTGGAAGCGGCTCCTTCTGTATTTTGCCCCGCTCCTGGCGGCCTCCTTTCTGCAACTTCTGTATAATACCGCAGATACGATCATTGTGGGCCGGTTTGTGGGCAAAATAGCGCTGACGGCAGCAGGCGGATCCGCCGGCCAGATCTACGCGATGGTCACGGAATTTATGATCGGGCTGTCGGGAGGCGCGGGCGTGATCCT
>DLYC01000241.1:0-12352 GCA_003447895.1 Lachnospiraceae bacterium
TCCTTCGCTTAATGCGACAGCCCCACCCATACAGCAATATTATTAAGCCAATTTCAGCACTTCTCCATACTCACAAACTTGTCTGATCTTCCCGTCCGCAATTCGGTAAGCTTCTCCGCGAACTTCCTTCCTGTCCTCCGTCTGCAGTACAAAACTTCCGTCCACGATCGCATAGAAAGTTCTTCCGACGCTGTCAGGATATGTAATATCTTCCATCAGCCGCATTCCGTCGATCCAGTCATTCTTAACGGCCTGATAGTGCGGCAGGACATTCACATCTGTGAGTCCTAATCCACGAATGAATTTCTGATAGGATGGATCTACTGCTTCGCCTGGCATCTCCGGTTGTGCATAGACTACATCCGCGCAGTTCATGCTGCCGGCACTGATTCCCATGACGATTCCGTCCCAACCGTATCCGTTTAAAAAAGCCTCCCGCAACCCAATTTCATCAAAAAAATCTTTCTCCGTTGGCACATGGCCACCGCCGAGGATCACCATATCATAACTGCCCAGATTCGATACAGTATCTTTCCCATTGCGTCGGTCGCAGAGATCCATGCATTCCAGAGACAATCCGGTCTCTCTGAAAATCCTCTCGAAGTCCTCTCTCATGTGGTCGTTTACAGAGTATTCATCCGGGAACGCAGAGATGAGAAGGCAGCGTGTATCTTCTTTCCAATAGCGCTTTAGTTCGTCCACCAAGCCATTGGATGGATCCAGTCCCCTGAAGGACGGCGCTTCCGCACTTCTATAGGCCCCCATGGGGCTGCTTGTCATAAATACTTTCATCTGGCTTTTCCTGTTAGTCTTCTTTTATCTCAACAAGTCGATTTTCCACTGGCTTATCAGTATTTCCCATCACCCATGTGTCTTCCTATCAACTTCGTTCATATCCGCAAATTTCTCTCTGAGTCTCGCGGCAGATTCCGGCGGGAACGACTCGCCGAATTCCGTATCAAGGAAAGTCTTCACCATGCGGCGGGCGAGATCGTGTGCCACAATGTTGCCTCCCAGCGCCAGCACGTTGCAGTTTGTAATCGCACGCGCCATCCTGGCTGTATGCAGCGACTCGCACAGTCCGCAGTAGACGCCCGGATAGCGGTTTGCCACCAGGTTGACGCCCATTCCGGTTCCGCACATTACGATCCCGAAAGGATACTCGCCCTTTGAAATGCTCTCTCCGATGATGGATCCCGCTTCGATATAGGTGAGATCGTCGCGGGAAGTCGCATCGACAAACTCATATCCCTCTTTAGCCAAAAAATCGACGATCGCATTCTTCAGATGCACTGCCGATGCCTCAGCGCAGACAATCACTTCTTTCATAATGGACTCCTTTCTCTTACTGCTTCTTTCCAATACTGATTTCTCTCAGGTTAATTAAAAGTATAAAACAAAACACCTGCCGCTTGCTATCCGGCAGGTGTAAAAACATGTTCAATTATTGCAGGATCTCCTCCGCCACCTCTTTTTTGGTGAGGCTCCTATCCATGGCTTCTTTCTCGAGATAATAGTGCGCTTCTTCCTCTGTCATCCCCCGCGTCTGTATCAGGTAAAGCTTGGCGCGGGTAATGACCCTGATCTCGCTGAGGTTCTTTCTAAGGCGCGCCAGCTCTTTGTCTTTGTCATCCATCACTGTGCGGATCCGCAGCATAAAAGACGCCGCTTCCGCCAGCACCTGCCTCTTAAAAGGCATCGCGATGACAAAAACCTGCTGATTCCGGCACTGATAGCTGACCTGTTCGTAGGCCTCCTGCCGCACTAGCAGGATTGTCATCAGCTGCGGATGTCTCTGCGCCACATCAATGATACCTTCCACGCCGGTTCCGTCGCTGAGCGGCATGACCGCAATCAGAAGGTCTGCGGGCGCCTGGGCTCCCGCGCCGGATACACCTCGCCGGATCTGCTCAAGCGTCGCAGCCTGCAGAACCCGCAGCTGCCCCGCTCCGGATACGCCGCGGAGGATCTGCCTAAGAAGCTGAATGCTCTCCTCCTTGCCTGCTGCCGTAAGGACATGGCAGGTCTTATTTCTTCCCTTCATATGCGTACGCCTCCAGGCACGACGCAGGCACGCAGCGTTTCACCAGCTCGCTCTCCATCGCGCATTGCATTGCCTCCTGTCTGGATGCCGGGAGCTGTTCCAATCCTCGCATCAGAGCCGGATCTTCTTTGTACAGGTTTGCCTCAATAGACTGCGGGGGCGTCATGTTTTGACCCATGCCCTCCAGTCCCGCATAGATCAGCAGTGTAAAGGCCAGATAGGGATTGGCCAAAGGGTCCGGGGAGCGCAGCTCAATTCTCCTGCGTCCGGACGGATCTGCAGGGACCCGGATCAGCTGGGAGCGGTTCTGCCCCGACCAGCTGATGTAACGCGGTGCCTCCATGCGGCCAAAGCGCCAGTAGGACTGCTCCGAGGGATTGAGGAACAGCGTGATCTCGCGAATGTGCTTGAGAATGCCGGCCATAAAGGCGTCCAGATCCGCCTTTCTGTCTTCGCCGTCGATGCGGTGAACCGAGATATTGAGGTGCATGCCGTTGCCAGGCTTGTCCGCGATGGGCTTGGGTGAGAAATCCGCCGCATAGCCGTCCGCCGCGCAGATGCTGCGCACCGCCCACTTGAAGGTGGATGTGTTGTCGGCCGCTGTCAGCGGATCGCCGTAGCGGAAGTCAATCTCCATCTGGCCGGGACCCTGCTCGTGATGGGAGGATTCAGGGGTAATACCCATCTCCACAAGCGCATAGCAAATGTCCCTGCGCAGGTTCTCGCCCGCGTCCAGAGGATCCACATCCATGTAGCCCGCCTGATCGATGGGCTCGTCGGTCCTTCGTCCGCGCTCATCCTGACGGAAGACATAGAACTCCACTTCCGGACCGAATTTCACTTCCACACCTCTCGACCGCGCTTCCTGCATCGCTTTTTTAAGCATATAGCGGGTGTCGCGCTCAAAGGGCGTGCCGTCCGGATAGACGATATCGCAGAACATGCGGCATACTCTGCCGTCTGCGGGTCTCCAGGGAACGATTGAGATGGTGGAGGGATCCGGTCTCAGAAACAGATCGCTGCGGATGTCCGCATCGAAGCCTGCGATTGCGGCTCCATCAATGGAGATGCCGTATTTCATAGCTCTCTCCAGCTCTCCTGACATGATCGCGATATTCTTCTGTGTTCCGAACACGTCAAAATATGCCAGCCTTATAAATTCAACATCGTTTTCTTCTATAAATTCTCGGATTTCCCTATAGCTTTGCATTCTGCTCTATTACCTCATTTGCTTTTTTCGTGTCCTTGCTGCCCCGGCATAGCTGCCTGGCCGCATCTTGTACCGGTTCACTTTACTTTCCGGCTCACTGCCGCCATCACAAGACCCGCAAAGAGCGGATGCGCGCGGTTGGGCCTGGACTTAAATTCGGGGTGTCCCTGTGTTCCAATATAATATGGATGCCGGTTCCATTCAATCATTTCCACAATCCTGCCATCCGGTGAGATCCCGGAAAGAGTCAGTCCGGCGGCTGCCAGCTGCTCCCGCAGTTCGTTGTTTACTTCATAGCGGTGGCGGTGCCTCTCCTGGATTTCTTCCTTGCCGAACAGTCTGTGTGCCAGCGTCCCTCTTACAAGCTTACAGGGATACGCGCCAAGGCGCATGGTCCCGCCCAGCTGCGTGACGCCGGCCTGTTCCGGCATCAGGTCGATGACCGGATGTTCTGTGTCAGGATTAAGTTCAGAGCTGTTGGCATCCTTCCAGCCCACCACATTCCTTGCAAATTCGACCAGAGCCATCTGCATACCCAGGCAGATCCCTAGGAAGGGGATTCCTTTCGTTCTCGCATACTGCGCAGCCAGGATCATGCCCTCTGTGCCGCGGTTTCCAAAGCCGCCGGGGATGATCATACCGTCAATCCCATAGAATACTTCGTCCAATCTCTCCGGTTCCTTTTCAAGTTCCTCGGAATCCACCCAGCGGATCTTCACTTGCGCGTCATTGGAGAAGCCGCCGTGGTGGAGCGCCTCAACGACGCTCAGATAGGAGTCGTGGAGCTGTGTGTATTTTCCGACAAGCGCGATCGTCACTTTTACTTTGGGGTTCTGCATTGCGTGCACGATCCGCTTCCAGTCGGAGAGATCCGGCTCCGGGCAGGGAATCCGCAGACAGTCGCAGACCGCCTCGGCCAGATGCTCCTCTTCCATCATGAGCGGGACCTCGTAGATCGAGGAGGCATTGAGATTCTGCAGAACATGGGTAACCGGGACATTGCAAAACAGAGCGATCTTGTCCCGCATGGCCTGCGGGATCTCATATTCAGACCTGCACACAATGATATCTGCTCTTATTCCCATCCTCTGCAATTCGCGGACGCTGGCCTGGGTCGGCTTGGTCTTGAGCTCCTCCGAGCCGTGCAGATAGGGCATCAGTGTCACATGGATCATGCAGCAGGTGCCCTGCGGCTTTTCCTGCATGAACTGGCGGATCGCCTCATAGATGGGCTGCGATTCGATATCTCCGACTGTGCCGCCCACCTCGATGATCGCGATGGAGGTATCCGACCTCTGGGGTAGTTTGTCATCGCTCGAACTCTGCGGTTCCACATAAAACCGGCTCTTGATCTCATTGGTCACATGGGGGATGACCTGCACGGTCCCGCCGCCGTAATCGCCCCGGCGCTCTTTGTTGAGGACGGACCAGTATATTTTGCCCGAGGTCACGTTGGAATTGTGGTCCAGACTCTCGTCGATAAACCGCTCATAGTGGCCAAGATCGAGGTCCGTCTCCGTCCCGTCGTCGGTCACGAAGACTTCCCCGTGCTGTATGGGGTTCATCGTGCCCGGGTCCAAATTCAGATAGGGGTCAAACTTCTGCATGGTCACTTTATAGCCGCGGGCCTTGAGCAGCCTTCCCAGAGAAGCCGCCGTGATCCCCTTTCCCAGGCCGGAAACAACGCCTCCGGTCACAAATACATATTTGGTCATCTTTCCCTCCTTGTCGAAGCGCTTTGCGCGAAGACACGCGAGGCGAATCTCAAATTCGCCGATGCGATCCCCAAGGTTTGTGGCGCTTTGGCACAAACCTTGTGAGTGAAAAACCAGCTCATCAGAGTGATTTTTCACTCTTTCCCTCCTTGTCGAAGCGCTTTGCGCCGTATCTTTAAACTCTGCCAAAACACACCGAGGCAGCCCGGCGGTACAAGAACCTTCCGGGCTGTGCCATTTTACGTTTTTTACTGCTCCCGCAGCGATGTGTATCCCATCAGGAATTCATCAACTTCCCTCGCGCATCCTCTGCCTTCCACGACGTTCCACACCACCAGGGACTGTCCTCTGTGCATGTCGCCTGCCGTGAATACTTTGTCCACATTCGTTCTGTAGTGGTCGGGTCCCTCCTTGGTCTCCACGTTGCCTCGCGTCGTCAGATGTACGCCGAAAGCCTCTGCCGTATAGGGCTCGCACCCAAGAAATCCGGCTGCAATCAGGAGCAGGCCGCAAGGGATGACCTTTTCCGTCCCCTCTGTCTCGACAAGCTTGCCATTTTCAAAGTGGACTTCCACGGTCCTGATCTTCCAGAGTTTGCCTTTTCTCAAGATCAGTTCTTTGACAGTTGTCCCAAATACACGCGGATCATGGCCGAATCTGGCAATCGCTTCCTGGTGGCCGTAATCGGTCTTGAGGACTTTGGGCCATTCAGGCCAGGGATTTGCTTCCGCTCTGACCACGGGCGGCGCCGGCATCATCTCCAGTGCCGTCACACTGGCACACCCTTGTCGCAGAACGGTTCCAATACAGTCGTTGCCGGTATCTCCGCCGCCGACGATCACAACATGTTTTCCTTTTGCGTCACCGCGCCGGTTTTTGCTGCCGCTCAGAACTCTTTTGGTGCTCTGTGTGAGGTAGTCCACAGCAAAGTAGACGCCGGGGACCTGGTCGGCTGACCTCTGGGGTAGCTTGTCGTTATCTGAACTCTGGGGGACCTTGTCGTTTTCCGACCTCTGGGGGACCTTGTCGCCTGCCGTCTCGGTGATGGCAACGGAGAGGGGTCTCGGTCTTTTGGCACCGCAGGCAAGTACGACCGCGTCATAGGTGTCCATAATCTCTGCCGCGATGGCGCCTTCCACGTTGACGCCGGTCCGGAAGGTCACGCCTTCCGCCTCCATGAGCTTCCTGCGCCTCTCTATCACGGACTTATCCAGCTTCATGTTGGGAATTCCGTACATGAGAAGCCCGCCGATCCGGTCCTCCCGCTCAAAGACCGTCACATGATGCCCCCTGTGATTGAGCTGATCCGCTGTCGCAAGGCCGGAAGGCCCGCTGCCGATGACAGCAACTCTCTTGCCGCTTCTGTGCAACGGGATTCTCGGCGTCATCCATCCGTTCCTGAATGCCGTCTCAATGATATAGAGTTCGTTGTCGTGGATCGTGACCGGCTCGCCGTTCATCCCGCAGATACAGGCCTTTTCGCAGAGTGCCGGGCAAACCCGCCCGGTGAACTCCGGGAAGTTGCTGGTCTTAAGAAGTCTGGACAGCGCGTGCCTGGGGTGGTCCAGATATACCTGGTCGTTCCACTCCGGGATCATATTGTGAAGGGGACACCCCGTGACCATCCCGGAGAGCTTCATCGCACTCTGGCACATGGGAACGCCGCAGTTCATGCAGCGCGCCCCCTGCTCCCTTCTCTCCTCATCGCCAAGCGGCAGGTGAAACTCCAGATAGTCCGACAGTCTCTCCAGAGGCTGCCTGTCAACATTATTTACTCTTTGATATTCCAGAAATCCTGTCGGTTTTCCCATAACACACCTCTTACAATTTAGCCATTCGATCACCCGGAAGCTGCGCCCAAGGCGCTGGTTCACAACATATGACCATTTGATCTCCCGGAAGCTGCGCCGCAGCTTCCATTCATGAACACATCATTGATGTGTTCATGAATTGGTCACCTCGCGAAACGCCTCCAGCACCGCCTTGTCGTGCGGGATTCCCTGCTCCTCATACCTGCCGATTGCCGTGAGCATCCTCTGATAATCGAGCGGCACGACCTTCTTGAAGAAAGGAATGTACGCCTCAAAGTCATCCAGGATCTGCCGCCCTAGCTTTGATCCCGTCTCCGCCACATACTCTGTCAAAATATCGCCAAGTTCCGCGATATCATATTTCTCCGTCAGTTCCTGCAGCGCCACCATGTCTTTGTTGATCCGTTTGTACAGACTGTGGTCCTGATCCAGCACATAGGCGATTCCGCCGCTCATACCCGCCGCGAAGTTCTTGCCGGTTCTTCCCAGGATCACCGCGCGGCCGCCTGTCATGTATTCCAGACCGTGGTCGCCGCAGCCCTCTGCGACTGCCACCGCGCCGGAATTGCGGACACAGAAGCGCTCGCCGGCGACGCCGTTTATAAAGGCTTTGCCGGCCGTCGCGCCGTAGAGAGCAACGTTGCCGACGATGATATTTTGACTCGCATCAAATCTGCTTTTCGGATCCGGCACCAGCACAAGTTTGCCGCCCGAAAGGCCCTTGCCGAATCCGTCGTTAGCATCGCCCGTCAGCCGGATCGTGACACCCTTGGGCACAAATGCGCCAAAAGATTGCCCGCCTCCGCCGCTTGCGCGCACAACAAATGTGTCCTCCGCAAGGCTTCCGCCAAATCTCTTTGTGATCTCCGAGCCGAAGATCGTCCCGAAGGACCGATCCGTGGACGACACCTTCAGGGAGGTCTCGAAAGTGCAAGGCACCCCAGAGGTCGCTTTGCCCCCAAGTTTCTTCATTCCCTCTTCGAAGGCCGGCAGGAGCACCGCCATATCCGGCGTCTTCTCCAGTTCAAAATCGTAAAGGTTCTTGGGGGCATAGAGCCCGTAATTTCCGCTCTCCCGGTCGGCCTGTGAAAGAACCGGCAGAGGCTGTTCTCCCAGGATTTGCCCCATATCCACTTTGAAGGCCCTGTCTGTGATCAGTTCTTTTCTCACGCGCAGGCAGTCGCTTCGTCCCGTCATCTCCGCCATGCTGCTAAAGCCCAGCTGCGCCATGATCTCGCGCACCTGTTCCGCAATAAAGAGCATGAATCGGGTGACATATTCCGGTTTTCCCTTGAAGCAGCTTCGCAGCGTTTTGTTCTGCGTCGCGATGCCGACCGGGCAGGTATCCTTGGAGCAGACACGCATCATCATGCAGCCCAGCGTAACCAGAGGTGCCGTTGCAAATCCGAATTCCTCCGCGCCGAGAAGGGACGCGATGGCCACGTCTCTGCCGCTCATGAGCTTGCCGTCTGTCTCCAGAACGACTCTGTCCCGAAGACCGTTTTCCGTAAGACACCGGTGCGCCTCTGTGAGGCCCAGTTCCCACGGAAGACCCGCGTTGTGGATGGAGCTTCCCGGCGCCGCGCCGGTTCCTCCGTCATAGCCCGAGATCAGGATCACCTGTGCACCCGCTTTCGCAACGCCGGATGCGATGGTGCCTACGCCTGCCTCGGAGACCAGTTTGACGTTGATCCTTGCGTCTCTGTTGGCGTTCTTGAGATCGTAGATCAGCTGCGCCAGATCTTCGATCGAATAAATATCGTGATGGGGCGGCGGCGAGATCAGCGCCACACCAGGTGTTGAGAACCTTGTCTCTGCCACCCAAGGGTACACTTTTTTGCCCGGAAGGTGGCCGCCCTCGCCGGGTTTTGCGCCCTGCGCCATCTTGATCTGAATCTCTTCCGCGCTGCATAGGTACTCGCTGGTAACGCCGAACCTGCCCGACGCTACCTGCTTGATCTTGCTGTTTTTCTCTGTGCCGAAGCGCGCCCTGAGCTCCCCGCCCTCGCCGGTATTGGAGCGGGCGCCGATGGAGTTCATGGCGATAGCCAGCGTCTCGTGCGCCTCGGCGGAAAGGGAGCCGTAGCTCATGGCCCCGGTCTTGAAATGTTTGACGATCTCCGAGGCGGGCTCCACTTCCTCAATGGGAACCGCCTTCCCGGCCGGTACGAATTCCAGAAGTCCCCGCAGCGTGTGCGGCCTTCCCGCGTCGTCCACGAGGTCCGTATAGGCCCTGAATCTCTCGTAGGAATTCTCCCGCACTGCCCTCTGCAGCGTGACAATGGTCTCGGGACTGTACATGTGGTCCTCTTTGTCCCGGCCGCTTCTAAGGTAATGGAATCCGACCGAATCCAGCGTCTCATCGACGCCCAGCCCCAGCGGATCCCAGGCGTGATCGTGCCGGAAAGCCACGCCTTCCTCGATCTCCTCAATGCCGATTCCGCCGACGCGGCTCACCGTTCCGGCAAAATACCGATCGATCACCTCTTTTCCCAGACCGATCGCCTCGAAAATGCGGGCAGACTGGTAGGACTGGAGCGTGGAAATGCCCATCTTGGCCGCTATTTTGACAACGCCGAATAAAAGCGCGTGGTTGTAGTCCTCCACGGCCGTGTGATAATCCTTGTCCAGGATGCCCAGCTCGATCAGTTCCCCGATGCACTCGTGGGCCAGATAGGGGTTGACCGCCCGCGCGCCAAAACCCAGCAAAGTTGCAATTTGATGCACATCTCTGGGCTCTCCGCTCTCCAGGATCAGGGAGACGGCTGTGCGCTTCTTGGTCTGCACCAGGTGCTGCTCAACGCTGGAAACCGCAAGCAGCGAGGGGATCGGCACGTGGTTCTCGTCCACGCCTCTGTCGGAGAGGATGACGATATTGCAGCCAGCGGCCGCTGCGCGGTCCACCGCAATATTGAGCTGTTCCAGCGCTCTCTCCAGCGACGTATTCTTGTAAAAGAGCAGTGAAATGGTCTGCGCTTTGAAGCCCGGCTGGTCAAGGTCGCGAATCTTTAACAGATCTACGCCTGTCAGAATGGGATTATCAACCTCCAGCACTGTGCAGTTGCCGCTCTTTTCTTTCAAAAGATCGCCGTCAGAGCCGATATAGACGGTCGTATCCGTCACAATCTTCTCTCTCAGGGAGTCAATCGGCGGGTTCGTCACCTGTGCAAAGAGCTGCTTGAAATAATTGAACAGCAGCTGATGGGCCTTGGACAGGACCGCAAGCGGCGCATCGTGTCCCATGGAGAGCGTGGGCTCCACGCCGTTTTCCGCCATGGGGAGAATCTGGTCTTTGACGTCTTCATAGGTGTAACCGAACACCTTGTAAAGTCGGTCTCTGACTTCCTGCGAATGTACAGGAATCTTTCTGTTGGGGATCGCCAGTGTCTTCAGGTGCAGTAAATTCCTGTCCAGCCATTCGCCGTACGGACATCTGCCCGCGTAATAGGACTTGCACTCCTCGTCAGAAATGATCCTCTTCTGTTTGGTATCTACCAAAAGAATGCGGCCGGGCTCCAGTCTCGCTTTCTTCACGACGTGTTCCGGTGCGATATCAAGAACGCCTACTTCAGAGGCAAGGATCAGACGGTTGTCATCCGTGATGTAGTAGCGGGACGGGCGAAGACCGTTCCGGTCCAGTGTCGCGCCAAGCATTTCTCCGTCGGAGAAAAGGATTGCTGCGGGTCCGTCCCAGGGTTCCATCATCGTTGCATAGTAGTGATAGAAGTCCTTCTTGTCCTCGCTCATGAAGGTGTTGTGCTTCCATGGCTCAGGGATGATCACCATCATGGCCAGCGCCAGAGGCATGCCGTTCATATAGAGGAATTCCAGTGTATTGTCGAGCATGGCGGAATCCGATCCGCTTCGATCCACGACAGGGAAAATCTTATCGATATCGTCCTGCATGACAGGGCTTGTCATCGTCTCTTCTCTGGCCAGCATCCTGTCAATATTGCCGCGGATGGTGTTGATCTCACCATTGTGGGCGATCATTCTATATGGATGCGCGCGATGCCAGGACGGCGTCGTGTTGGTGGAGAATCTGGAGTGTACGATTGCGATCGCCGCCTCGTAATCCTCATCCTGCAGATCTTCGTAAAATCTTCTCAGCTGGCCAACCAGGAACATGCCCTTGTAGACGATCGTCCTGGAGGAAAGAGAGCAGATATAAGTGTCCTCGCTCGACTGCTCGAACTCTCTTCTCACAACGTAGAGTCTGCGGTCAAAATCGATCCCCTTCTCCACGCCTTCCGGCCTCTTTATGAAACACTGCCAGATGCAGGGCATGCAGTCGACGGCTGCTTTACCGAGGATCTCTTCATGCACGGGCACTTCGCGCCACCCAAGAACTTCCATGCCTTCCTTCTGCGTGATCACCTCGAACATTCGCTTTGCAAGCGTCCTTTTCAGCGTATTCTGCGGCAGGAAGAACATTCCGACGCCGTAGTCGCCTGCTTGCGCGTGCGCCAGTTGGCTGATCCCGGACTTATATGCTGCTTTCCCGGCTTCCTCCTGGATTTCCTTTACGCACTTCGTCTGGGTTTCCTTTACGCACTTCGCCTGGATTTCCTTTACGGCTTCCCCTGCGAAGAATTTTGCAAAAAACTTGTGGGAGATCTGCGTCAGGATCCCGACGCCGTCTCCCACTTCTCCGGTGGCGTCCTTGCCTGCCCTGTGCTCCAATTTTTCCACAATATGAAGCGCGTCATCCAAGACCTTATGATCCTTTCTGCCGTCAATGTTTACAATGCTTCCGATGCCGCAGGCATCATGCTCCTGTTGGTACCACATAGTTTTCCTCTCATCTCAGCGAGAACAGCATCTTCTCATAGGTCGGATACGGCAGGTATTCATCCGGAATAATGGCTTCTGCCTTGTCTGTCCAACTGCGCAGCGCATCCATCTCCGCCAGAACTGTCTCATGATAGAACTTGGCCTGCTCCAAGATGTCCTCAATCCCCTCCGCTTTGGAAGTATCCGCCGCCAGCGCCTCCACGGCCAACAAAATCTGCTCACTGGTCTCATCCAGCGTCTTTAGGATATCGCTCTCATAGCTGCACTTGCTGCCCGGAAGAAGGTCTCTCTTCTTGAGCGCCTCCGTCGTCACATCCTTCATGTAACGGACGAGGCCGGTTGTGAAGTCTTTGCGCACCATTTCCATAAGGGTGAGCGCTTCGATGTGAATGGTCTTCGCATAGTTCTCAAGCAGGATCTCATATCTGGACAGGACTTCCTCTTTGGTGAAGATCTTGTGCTTTGTGAAGAGATCCAGAGACTTCTCGGAGATGAAGTGTGGCATCGCATCCGGAAGGGATCCGAGGTTTGCAAGACCCCTGCGGGCTGCTTCCTCCACCCATTCCTCCGTGTAGCCGTTGCCGTTGAAGAGAATCCTCTTGTGCTTGGTCAGCATATCGCGAAGAAGAGCGTGCGCTGCGTCATCCATATCCGCCGGCACCACATCCTTAAGCGCCTCATAAATCTGCGTCAGTGCTTCCGCAACCGCTGTGTTCAGCACGATGTTGGGGTTGGCTACGGAAAGCGAGCTGCCCGGCATGCGGAACTCGAACTTGTT
>DLYC01000241.1:12403-13538 GCA_003447895.1 Lachnospiraceae bacterium
AACTTGTTGCCGGTGAAGGCAAACGGCGAAGTGCGGTTTCTGTCTGTCGTATCGCGGGTGATGTGCGGCAGCACGTGCGCGCCCATGCCCATCTGTTTTTTGCCCGTGCCCGAGACGGAAGTGCCCTCTTCGATGGACTGAAGAACTTCTGCCAGCTCATCACCAACGAAAATGGAGATGATCGCGGGCGGCGCTTCGTTTCCGCCGAGTCGGTGGTCGTTGCCGGCCGTAGCGACGGAGATTCTCAGCACCTCCTGATACTCATCGACTGCTGCGATGACAGCCATGAGGAAGACCAGGAACTGCAGGTTCTCGCCCGGCTTCTTTCCTGGGTCAAGCAGGTTCTCTCCGGTGTCGGTGCTGATGGACCAGTTGTTGTGCTTACCCGATCCGTTGATGCCCTCGAAGGGCTTCTCGTGCAGGAGGCACGCATATCCGAAACGGTCCGCCACCTTCTTCATGACTTCCATGGTCAGCTGGTTGTGGTCGACAGCCACGTTGGCGGTCTCAAAGACCGGTGCCAGCTCGTGCTGGGACGGCGCGACCTCGTTGTGCTTGGTTTTGGCCGGCACGCCGAGCTCCCAGAGCTCCTTGTCCAGTGCGTGCATGTATTCGGATACCTTGGGCTTCAATACGCCAAAATAGTGATCCTCCATCTCCTGTCCCTTGGGCGCCGGCGCTCCCATCAGCGTGCGGCCGGTCAGAAGAAGGTCTTTTCTCTTCTTGTAAAGCTCCTTGTCAATCAGGAAATATTCCTGCTCGGAACCAACGGTCGTGTCTACGTGGGTGACAGCTGTGTTGCCCAGAAGGTGCAGTACTTTGACCGCTGCATCAGAGAGGGCTTCCATGGACCGAAGGAGAGGAGTCTTCTTGTCCAGGGCTTCGCCGCCGTAGGAACAGAACGCGGTCGGAATGTAGAGCGATCCGTCCTTGACAAAGGCCGGCGAACTGGGATCCCAGGCGGTGTAGCCGCGCGCTTCGAATGTCGCTCGCAGGCCGCCCGACGGGAAGCTGGATGCATCCGGCTCGCCCTTGACCAGCTCCTTGCCGGAGAACTCCATGATGACCTGCCCGTCCTCGGTCGGGGAGATGAATCCGTCGTGCTTCTCAGCCGTCAGGCCGGTCATGGGCTGGA
>DLYC01000268.1:0-1158 GCA_003447895.1 Lachnospiraceae bacterium
GAGCAGGAGCAGGTGACCAGATAGCCCCCGTTTCTGACGAGCTTCATGCCCCGCAGGTTGATTTCCCGGTAGCCTCTCGCAGCTGCCTTTACGGAGTTTCTTGACTTCGTGAAAGCGGGCGGATCGAGGATCACCACATCATACTGCTCCCCCTGGTCGATGAGCTCGGGGAGGAGTGCGAAGACGTCGCGGCAGAGGAAGGAGACCCTGTCCTCCACTCCGTTAAGCCGGGCGTTTTCCTGTGCCTGCGAAACGGCGAGGTCGGAGGCGTCCACGGCCGTTACGGAGGCTGCGCCGGCGACGGCCGCGTTTAAGGCGAAGGAGCCGGTGTGGGTGAAGCAGTCCAGGACCCGGGCGCCTTTGCAGAGGCGGTGGATCGCTCTTCGGTTGTCCTTCTGATCGAGGAAGAAGCCTGTCTTTTGGCCGTTTTCCACGTCGACTATGTAGCGGACGCCGTTCTCGGTGATCTGCACTTTGGGATCGAAGGGCGCCGTCAGAAAGCCCTTTTCGCGGGGGAGGCCCTCGAGCTCGCGGACCTTGGCGTCGCTTCGCTCATAGATTCCGCGCACGCGGATGCCGTCCTCGTTCAGCACGGAGACCAGGGCTGCCAGAATATAGCCCTTCAGGCGGTCAATGCCAAGCGCGAGGGATTCCACGACCAGAATATCTTCGTACTTGTCGACAGTCAGTCCCGGCAGGAAATCGGCCTCTCCGAAGATCAGGCGGCAGCTGGAGGTGTCGATCACCTTCTTTCGGTACTCCCAGGCGCTTCGGACCCTCTCCGTGAGAAAGGCGGGCGTCACCGGCTTTTCCCGGCGGCGGGAGAGAAGGCGCACAGTGATCTTGGACTTTGTATTCACAAAGCCGTATCCCATGAAATATCCGTCGAAGTCCTCTACGGACAGAATATCGCCGTCCCTGAACTGACCGCGCAGCTCGGCGATCTCGTTGTCGTAGACCCACAGGCCCCCTGACTTGATGGTCCGTCCCTCCCTCTTTTTGAGCACTGCGGCAGCGGGGACAGAGAGATCGGCTGTGTCTGTAATATCGTATTGTGTGATGTCAAATTTCAGCATTTGGGCATTCTTCCTTTACATGATTATTTACACTGCGGTTACTACAGTATAGCATATCTGGTGAGTCAGGGGGACAGTCCCT
>DLYC01000268.1:1233-6508 GCA_003447895.1 Lachnospiraceae bacterium
AAGGGACTGTCCCCCTGACTCACAATTCTTGACTGAAAAGGGTAAAAAGACTATTCTTATTTAATAATACTGCGTATTGGCGCTTCGGTATGGGGGGATAGTATGAATCAAGATAAGACAGCAATACTTACGGATTCCGGCTGCGATGTGCCTCAGAATTTCAGGGAAAAATATAATATATGGATGCTCCCGCTCCGCGTCATGTACCCGGAGAAGGACTATGAGGACGGCGTAAACATCGATCCCATGATGGTTTACCGCCGCTTTCCGGACGAGTATCCGAGCACTTCGACGCCGTCCCTGGCGGAGGTGCAGGATATCTTTGATGAGATCAAAAAGGCCGGCTATAAGAAGATCATCGCGGTGACGATCTCCAGCGGACTGAGCGGGACCTTCAACACGATCCGTCTGGCAGCGGAGCAGCAGGATGAGCTGGAGATCTATGTGTTTGATACGAAGAACATCTCCGTCGCATCGGGTATCTGGGCCATCTGGGCTGCGACGAAGCTCGAGAACGGCTGGACCTTCGGGGAGGTCATAAAGGGGCTCGAGAACAAGATCTATGACTCCAAGGTCATGTTCTATATGGATACGCTCAAGTACCTCAAAAAGGGCGGGCGGATCGGAAAGGTGACCTCTGTCGTCGGGGAAGTGCTGAACCTGAAGCCGATCATCTCCTGTAATGAGGAGGGCATCTATTACACAGTGGGTCTCATCCGCGGAGCCAAGCAGGGAAAGAAGAAGCTCCTCAACGAGATGCTTCAGTTCTGCAAAGGGCATCACTGCTGGATCATTGTGGGACACGGGGCGGCCAACGAGGAAGCGGGAAAGATGCTCGAGCTCGTCGAGACGCAGCTGACAAGCAAAGAGATCCTCTTTGTAAAGCAGATCAACGCGACGCTGGCGATCAATACGGGGCCCGGCCTTGTCGGCCTGTGCGCGCTTCTTGACCCGTAAACAGCGGCCAAAGCGCAGGGCCTGATTCCCGGTCGGCATGAGAATTTTGGATAAAAATGAAAATGATTCAACATTAATATTAAGAAAGTTTCACATTTGCACTGGAAAAATGAGAAACAGAGTACTATAATGTTTCGGTGAATGCACCACATTAAAGTGATGAACTATAGAAAACCTAATAGCAAGCAGGAGGAAACAGGAATGGTTGCGAAGAAAGATATTGATTGGGGAAATCTCGGGTTCAGTTATCATGTGACAGATAAGAGATATGTGTCTATGTACCAGAACGGAAAGTGGGATGACGGCGCGCTGATCTCGGATGACAAGATCGTCATGAGCGAGGACGCGGGCGTTCTCCAGTATTCCCAGTCAGTCTTCGAGGGACTTAAGGCCTATGAGACGCAGGACGGACACATCGTATGTTTCCGCCCCGACCTCAACGCGCAGAGAATGTATGATTCCGCGCTCCGCCTCGAGATGCCCCCCTTCCCGGTGGACAGATTTGTGGAGGCGGTCAAGGAGACCGTCAGAGGGAATGAAGCATGGGTTCCTCCGTACGGCACAGGCGCGACCCTCTATATCCGCCCTTATATGTTCGGCATCAGCCCCGTGATCGGCGTTAAGCCCGCGGACGACTACATGTTCCGCATCTTTACAACGCCCGTCGGCCCTTACTTCAAGGGCGGCGCGAAGCCGATCGTGGTCCGCGTCAGTGACTTTGACCGCGCGGCGCCGAGAGGAACCGGCCACATCAAGGCAGGCCTCAACTACGCGATGAGCCTTCACGCGATCGTGGACGCCCACAAGGAAGGCTTTGCGGAGAATATTTACCTGGATCCCGCAACAAGGACCAAGCTCGAGGAGACGGGCGGAGCCAATATCCTTCTGGTCGATCAGGACAACACGCTCGTGATCCCTGCTTCCGCTAGCATTCTGCCCTCCATCACCCGTCGCTCCATCCACTACGTGGCGGAGAACTACCTGGGCATGAAGGTGGTCGAGAGAGAAGTACTCCTGTCCGAAGTCGAGAACGGCGATTTCAAGGAATGCGGCCTCTGCGGAACCGCAGCCGTCATCTCCCCGATCGGCATGATCAACGATCACGGCAAGGAGATCTGCTTCGCGAGCGGCATGGAGAAGATGGGCCCTGTTATGCAGAAACTGTACGACACCCTTACAGGCATCCAGATGGGACGGATCGAAGCTCCCGAGGGATGGATCGTGAGGATCGACTGAGCCGGCTGACGGAAAGTTATCAAAACAGAAACGGGAATCTGAAAGTGTATGAATATGCCTCCCGCAAAGTCCGAAGCGGCTTTGGGGAGGCATTTATGCACAAAAGGCCCTGAAGGCGGCCTGCCCGGAGCCCGCAGTGGTGAAGTGCCTGCAAATATGGTAAAATAGAGCGGATTGTAAAAACACTCAAGGAGGTCTGTATATGAAGGCATTAATACTGGCGGCAGGATTTGGGAAGAGGCTCCGTCCGATCACAAACACGATTCCCAAGTCTATGGTTAAGGTCAACGGGACGCCCCTTCTGTGCAACGCGCTCAACAACGTGACAGCCTGCGGCGTGACGGAGATCGGGATCGTTGTGGGCCATATGGCTGACTATATCAGGGAGCAGATCGGCGAGAGCTGGAACGGCGTGCCTGTCCGCTATTTTGAAAACAAGAGATATCTTGAGACCAACAACGTGGTCTCTCTGTATAAGGCAGCTGAGTTCTGCGATGACGATATGATCATGCTCGAGTGTGATATCTATTACCACAAGGAGATGATCGAGAAACTCCTGCAGGGAAAAGGAGAGTGCTCTATTCTGGTGAGTCCTTTTAATCCCGAGACCATGGACGGGTCCGTGATCCGCGTGGACGGGGACAAGGCTTTGGAGCTGATCCTCGGAAAATGGCAGGGGGAAGATTTTGACTACGCGCCGACGCGAAAGACGGTCAACATGTACAAGTTCGAGAAGGACTTTGTCAGGAACAAATACATGCCCCTGATCCGCTGGTATGTGGAGTGCATGGGCGAGAACAGCTACTACGAGAAAGTCCTCGGAAGCATGATGTATTACCGCGAGTGCGACTTCAGGATCGTGGAAGTTCCGGAAGAGATGTGGTGCGAGGTGGATGACGCCGCGGATCTTGCGAGGGCAAGAGCGAGATTCGGCGAATAACAAGGTTAGGGAACGGCCGTATAAACGGCCTCCGAATAGAATGTGAGGTACATGGAGGAAAAAATGAGTGAGAAGAAAATGATGCTCGGCAATGCGGCGATTGCCAGAGGAGTGTGGGAGGCCGGCGCCAAGGTCTCATCCGCATATCCCGGAACGCCCAGCACGGAGATCAGTGAGGAGCTGGTAAAGTATCCCGAGGTTTACGCAGAGTGGGCACCCAACGAGAAGGTGGCGGCAGAGGTGGCGATCGGCGCTTCCATCAG
Organism: Lachnospiraceae bacterium; assembly: GCA_003447895.1. Taxonomy (GTDB): domain Bacteria; phylum Bacillota; class Clostridia; order Lachnospirales; family Lachnospiraceae; genus CAG-791. The sequence continues at coordinate 4,630 of DLYC01000268.1, forward strand.
CGGCGTGAGATCTTTCTGCACCATGAAAATGGTGGGACTCAACGTGGCGGCAGATCCGCTGTATTCTTTCTCTTACATCGGCTGCAACGGCGGCCTGGTGGCTGTAGTGGCGGATGATCCCGGCCTGTACAGCTCCCAGAATGAGCAGGATACCAGGATGGTATGCCGCGCGGCGGCGATCCCCTGCATGGAGCCCGCGGATTCCCAGGAAGCCAAGGACTATATCAAGTATGCCTATGAGATCAGCGAGAAATTCGACACGCCGGTCATCGTAAGGACGACGACCCGCCTTGCGCACTCCCAGTGCGAAGTGGAGCTGTGCGACCGCGAGGAGATCGACGACAAGCCCTATGAGAGAAATATCCAGAAGCACGTCATGATGCCCGCCATGGCCAAAAAGCGCCATCTCGTCGTGGAGCAGAGGATGAAGGACCTGGCAGAGTATGCCAATACGGCGCCTTTCAACAAGGTCGAGATGGGCGACATGACCCTGAACGGCAAGAAGATCGGATTCATTACGGAAGGGATCGCCTATCAGTATGTCAAAGAAGTGTGTCCGAACGCGTCGGTCTTAAAGCTCGGCATGGTCCATCCGCTTCCCAGAAAGCTCATCGAGGACTTCGCGTCCAAGGTGGATGAACTCTATATTTTCGAAGAGCTGGAGCCTGTGGTGGAAGAGCAGGTGAAGTCCTGGGGAATTTCCTGCATCGGCAAGGAGAGATTCACGATCCAGGGCGAGTACAGCGCCAACATGATCAGGGAGAGAGTCCTCGGCATGGATCTCGGGATCAAGGCTGAGCCCCAGATTCCGCCCAGACCGCCCATTCTCTGTCCCGGATGCCCGCACCGCGCCACTTTCTTCGCGCTCTCAAGGCTCAAGCTTCACGCGGCAGGCGATATCGGCTGCTACACGCTGGGAGCGCTCGCGCCTCTGTCTGTTGTCGATACGACGGTCTGCATGGGATCGAGTATCTCCTCCCTGCACGGCATGGAGAAGGCCAAAGGGCACGATTTTATCAAGAACTGGGTGGCCGTCATCGGCGACTCCACGTTCATGCACACGGGTATCAATTCCCTGATCAACATGTTCTACAACCAGTCCCACGGAACCGTGATCATTCTGGACAACCGGACCACGGGCATGACCGGGCACCAGGACCATCCGGCAACCGGAAAGACACTCTCCGGCGAGATCGTCCCGGCGGTAGACTTCAAGAACCTGTGTAACGGCATCGGTATTACAAATGTGCATGAGGTCAATCCCTACGATCTCGACGCGCTCACAAAGATCCTCAAAGAGGAAACGGCCAAAGACGAGCTCTCCGTCATTATCTCCAAGGCACCCTGCGCGCTCCTCAAGGACCAGAAGCATCCCTACAAGGTAGAGCCGCTTCCGGAGAAATGCGTGCACTGCGGCGCCTGCCTCAGACCCGGATGCCCCGCTCTCACCAAAAATGAGGACGGCTCGATCTCGATCGACAAGACGATGTGCAACGGATGCGGCCTCTGCAAGAGCCTGTGCAAGTTCGGCGCTCTGCAGCAGGTCAAGGCCTGACAGGAGGTGCAAGGTGGAAACGAAAAATATTATGATCGTAGGTGTCGGAGGCCAGGGAACCCTTCTCACAAGCCGCATTCTCGGCGGTGTCATGGAGAACGCGGGCTACGAGGTCAAGGTCTCTGAAGTGCACGGAATGGCGCAGCGCGGAGGAAGCGTTGTGACCTTTGTCCGCTATGGTGACAAAGTCGCGGAGCCCATTGTCGAAGAGGGACAGGCGGATGTCCTGATCGCTTTCGAAAAGCTTGAGGCCATGCGCTATGCGCACTTCCTCAAAAAGGACGGCGTCCTGATCGTCAACGACTGGCGGATCGATCCCATCAG
>DLYC01000105.1 GCA_003447895.1 Lachnospiraceae bacterium
GAGGAATCTGATTCTGAGAAAGAAGCTTCAGAAAAAGAAGTTTCAGAAAAAGAAGATTCAGAGGAAGCGGATCTGCAGGAACCGGAATCAGGGGAAACAGCTTCAGAGGAAGAAAACCGCGAACAAGCCAAGGACTCCGAAACCGACGGGGACACCGCAGAGCCCGAAGATCCTGAGGATCTCTTCGGGGAGAAGGAACCCTTCAACCCCGATCCCGACGAGATCATCGCGATCGTGAACTGCATAGGAATGGAGAACCTGGCGGAACTTCACAATCAGCTGATTCAGTTTTACGGCGACAACGGGAAAGACATCTATCAGGCTTTGAAGTCCGGAGCCCTCTCGATCGAAAAGAGAGAGTGGGGAAAAGATGAGAAATTCCTCTACTACTGCGCGCTGATCTTAAGGCACAGCGATGAGCCCGAGGAGTCTTTGACAGAGGAAAGCATCAGGGAGTTCGCGGAGTTTGTGCAGGGCGCGGAAAGCAAGAGAAAGAATCTGAACTCTCTCCGCTATGCGCTTCTCAAGCATTACGGCAAGGAAAAAGGCCGCAGGTATTATTTTATGCTCAAGCCTTATGTAAAAGTATTGAACCAGATGTAATGATGAAATGAGTGAAAAAGAACGCTTTTTCATTCTCCGAAAAGGGAAAATCGACCGGAACAGAAGCCGCAGCTCACAGTATGAAGCTGCGGCTTCATGACAATGTGGAAATTTTTATCTTTCAGTGGTAGGATATGAGACATAGGCACAGTGGCTGTGCGTATGCTGACCAATGGAGATCATATATGAATAGAGGCAGGTACAGAATGACCCTGGCGGCTGTGCTCTTAGGCGCGATGACTGCGCTGACAGGCTGCGGAGGCGGCGGAGGGAGTGCGGAAAACGAGGCGGGGAAAGGCTCGACGGAGATCGCCGCTCCCGTGGAAGCAGAGGAAAAAGACGAAGAGCGCGATGACCCCGGGGAAGGCGGGGAAGAGAAAGAAGTGACGGCGGGAACGGACCTCAAGGTGAACGGTACAGACCTGTACACGCAGTTTTTTCACCTGAAAGTCCCCGAGGAGTGGACAGATCATGTGAGCTATCACTACTTTCAGGACCCGGAGGCGGGCCGCTATGCCCTTGATATCATAGATTCCGGCGCCATGACCGCCTCGGAGGGGGAGAGAGGACTTGCCTACTCGGTCGTCGTGTACCGGGGATACGGGGAAGAAAAGGATACGGGAGACGCGAAGCGGTTTCTCGGGATGCTCAGGAAGGAAGACGGCAGTTTCCTGTATGTGTTCCTGGAATTTCCGGAGGGGGAAAATCCTTCGGAGAATGAGGAGACGTACAGGAGTATACTGGATTACGAGGATATGATCCCCGCCCACCTCGAGGGCGTCAATGACTATACTTTCAGCCCGGGTGACAAGCCCGAGGAGAATGAGACGGAGGAATAATTTCTTTATTATGTTTAAAAAGGCAGCAGCAGTTTTACTGGCCCTTATGCTGATCGGCTGCGCGGGCACGCAGAATCAGCCGGCAGAAGGCGGGGGCACAGCGGAGCAGGAACAGACAGCCCCGTCCGAGGACGGGAAAGGGGAAGAAACACAGGCTCAGCCCGGGGACGGCGCCGCAGGCGGCAATGCGGGCGGCAGTGAAGCCGCGGGGCAGGAAAGCGCGGGAAGCGCAGCCTTGGGGGCCACTAAGAAGGAGGACACGGTCACGATCGTGATCCCCAGGATCTACGAGAGCATTACCTCGCAGGAGGAGGCGGACGAGATCTGCCAAAAGAACGGCTATGTGAAAGCGGTTCTCCGGGAGGACGGAAGCCTCGAGATCACAATGTCCCGCGCGAAGCAGCAGGAGCTGATCTCAGACTTTCAGAAATCGGTCGATCAGGGCATCGGACAGATCGAGGGGTCAGAGAGCTATCCTTCCGTGAGCAGGATCACCTACAATGAAGACTACAGTGTATTTACGGTCGAGACCGGGGAAGAAGAGATCGGAATCGCGGAGAGGCAGCTCGCTCAGGAGCTGATCATGTACGGCACGTTCTACCACGTATATTCGGGACTGGAAGAAGAGACTATACGGGTGGATTTTGTGAATAAAGACACCGGAGAAGTGATAGGGTCCGCGGACTCCGGAAGTTCTTCCTGATCCGGGCGCTTCTTTTGAGCGGACGGCACGGCCGCGCGGATCCGTGACAGACGGGGACAGACGCGCGGAAAGGACAGGACGGTGACCCGGACTCTGACCGGAAAGGAGGTTCGGATGAAGCATTTGGGAAAGTTTTCGGACAGAAGGAAAGAGGCCGCGTATCTTCGTTCCTTAAAGGGAGAAGAGAAATACGAGGCTTTGAACGAGATTATTGAAAATTCCAGACATATCGCTTTTTTCGGCGGCGCAGGCGTTTCGACGGAGAGCGGTATTCCGGATTTTCGGAGTAAAGACGGACTTTACAACCAGCACGATGTGAAATTCGACAGGTATGAACCTGAGTATCTTCTCAGCAGCAGCTGCCTGTACCACGAGTCCAAGGTGTTCTTTGAATTCTACAGGCAGAAAATGGACGCGAGGCACTGCCTTCCCAACAGAGCGCATCTGAAACTGGCCGAGATGGAAGAGAAGGGCAAACTGGACGGCGTGATCACCCAGAACATCGACGGCCTTCATCAGAAAGCGGGAAGCAGGACCGTGTATGAGATCCACGGCTCGACCCTCCGGAATTACTGTGACCGCTGCGGGAAGAAGTATCCCGAGAGTTATATTTATGACAGCAAAGAGGCAGTTCCCCACTGCAGCTGCGGCGGAATGATAAGGCCCGACGTTACGCTGTACGGGGAGTCCCTTCCGGTCGAGGCATGGGAAGGCGCCGACCGGCTGATCAAGAGAGCGGACTGCCTGATCGTAGGCGGCACATCCCTCACGGTGTACCCGGCGGCCTCCCTGGTCAGGTATTACAGCGGCGGCTATCTGATCATCGTAAACCGGGACGCGACCGGACAGGAGGACTATGCGGACCTCACTTTCCATGAGAGCATCGGAGAGGTATTTTCGCATATTCAGGTCTGATCACTGTATCAGGAGTATCAATCAAAGGAAGAAATATCCATGTCAGAAAAACAGATTCAGAGAATCCGCTGCCCCAAGTGCGGGAGCGGGCACGACTTTACCGTTTGGAACAGGATCAACACGGAGCTGGACCCCGATCTGGGACCCAGAGTCAGGTCCGGCGAACTCTTCAGGACTGTCTGCCCCGGCTGCGGCCAGCAGATTGACGTAGTTTACCCCTGCCTCTATCATCAGATGGCCGACAAGCTCATGATCTACTACGCGCCGGGCGCGGAAGGAATGAAACTCGCGGAGGCGGCGTTTGAAGAGGGAAGCGAAGACACCCGCAGGATCAAGGGCTATGACACCAAAGAGGAGGGCTATACCTGCCGGGTCGTGGGGAGCCTCTATGACTTTCAGGAAAAGCTCAGGATCTTCGACGCGGGACTCGACGACAGGGTCATCGAGATCTGCAAAGTGATGATCGGAAGCGAGCTTCAGGAGCTGCGGCATGATGTCGACTTCGACGATCTTCTGTATTACCGGGACAAGAACGGGGACGACAGGCTGGCTCTCATCAAAGAGGGAAACCAGTTTGCCTCGATCGCTCTTTCGAAGGACATATACGAGGAAGTCGGGTCAAAATACAGAAAGCTGATCGCGGAATACGGAGACGCGACAGTCATCGACATGGAATGGGTGATGAGGAGCGTTTCGGCTGCCGCGGGCGGCCGGGACGCCTGAATAAAACACCTGAATAAAGCAACTGCAACCACAAAGGAGAGTTTATTCATATGAAGATCAAAAGGTTATATGCGACATTTGTAGCAGCGGCGGTGGCAGTCTCCGCGTTCGGATGCGGAAGCACGGCGGCAAGTGAAGCGGCCCCGGAAGCCGGAACAGAGGCTCCCGCCAAGACGCAGGCGCCCGAAGAGACCAAGGAGGAGCCCGCACAGGAAGCGGCCTTAGGATCGACGCAGGAAACCGCTTCCGCAAATCCCGCAATGAAATATGTCGGCGCATACAAGATGGAGGGAGAAGGGGAATTCTACCTCCTGATCGAAGTGTCGGATGATGTGGACGGCGTGTTGCTCACGGCGGCGCAGACCGATCCCGAAAAGCCCTATATGCAGTGGGCCATGAGCGGGCAGATCGACGATACCCTCAAGATCAGCTATACGGACGGAATAAAGTCCGAAGTTGTCTTTAATCAGGAGAAGCAGACCCTTGAGGAGTCCGTGATCTATTCGGACGGAACAGGCGCGGTCCAGATCGCTGACGACGGCTCCGTGACATGGCAGGACGATAAAGAGGATATAGCCGGCGGAAAGAAATTTGTCTATGATGAGGAACTCTCCAAGGAAGTAAAGGCCAGAATGGAGGAGCAGCAGAGCTCTCAGAACCCGGTCATGAACTGGGCAGGGCGCTATTTTGACAAGGAAAATATCAGCAGAACAATGCAGATCAACCCTTCCGGGGATGTGAAGAACGGGTGCACGGTGATCATCGATGAGGAAGGCGAAGAAGGCGCGGTCACCAGAATGACCATGACCGGAATCTATGATGAGAAAGAGAAGAAGATCGTCTGCTCTGACGGAAGCCTGGTCCGGGGCAAAATGGACGAGGCAGGAAACTTCGCGGAAGAGGAAACGGTATACACAGACGGCACAGGTACGATCACATTTGATGATTCCGCTGAAAAGATCACAGCCGTCTGGCATGATGACAAAGCCGGCGACGCCGAAGACGTCGTGTTTGAGTTTAACTACAACTACAGCGACGGCTCATCGGATGGGTCGACGAGTGTCACAGAGGACGACCACTCCAATCCGGAAGACGAATACGTGGAGGAAGAGCTGACGGTGGATGAAGGCCTCGACGAAGTGACCTATGAGGGTGAAGACGACTGATCCGGTCCGTGTAAAAGACAGGGGTGAAAACGAATGACAAGGATGAAGATCAAGATTTTATGGAAACGCCTTGTGTCAAAAATCAGAAAGAAGCGGAAGAACAGGCGGGAAAGTCTCGCCCGGGAGCGGGAGCTCGGGAAGGAAACCGTGACAGCACGTGAGCCTGAGGAGGAACCTGCGGCGGAGCCGGCCGCAGTTTCGGAGCCTGTGGAGGAACGCGTGGCGGCGCCGGAGCCCGAGGAGGAGCCGGTATTCGTTTTGGAGCCGGAAGAAGCCCCGGAGCCCGTGCCGGAAAGAAAGACTTCGGACGAGATGATCCTTGAAATGGCTGAGTCTGCCCTTCACAAAACCCCGGAGGCTGAGGATGAAAACGGACAGGAATGACACAGATGCCCATCTTATGATTGCCGCTTACTGGCTCTGCAAGATCTTCGGCGGCGGGGACGCCCTTAAGACGACCCTTCAGGCGGCCGACCTGGAGAGAAGGCTGGCTCTCAGTAATCTGGAAAGAGCGAAAGAGCAGGCGACACAGGGCTCGCGTTTCGGGAAGGCCCGCATGGGGCGCGCGGCCGCGAAAGCAAAAATGCCGGCGAAAGCAAAGGTGCCGGCGAGTGTAAAAAGGACGGCGGCGGCGCTTTCCGTGAAGGCTCTCAAGACAGTCCTGAAAAAGCAGAGGGTATATTGACTGCGGGCAGCCCGGCAGACGGGAAAAGGGCGGCCGGCAGATTTTGACACATGAGGAGAACACGGGTTGGGGACCCGGTCCGGGAAGGAGCTCCGTTTCGGGGCTGTAATTTGGAGAATCATAAATGAGCAGAGTTCGAACATCAGATATAAGGGCGGAACTAAGGCCGGTGGCGAATCTGTTGAAGCTTACCTACACAGCTTCCAACGAGACGTCTTTTGCCAGATATGACCGCCAGTGCACCAGAAAATACCGCGGAAAATGGAAGAGCGTCGGCACTGTGGCGGAAGAGAAGGCCATCGTGCGGGATGACGGAAGTATCCTGCGGCTTTTGGTCGTCAGAAGCGAGACCGCGCAGGCGGAGTCAGCCACGGGCCTTTTGTGGATGCACGACGGAGGGTTCGCGTACGGCGTTCCGGAACAGGAGAGCATTCTTGTGGATATGATCTGCGGGGACGGAACGTGTGTGGCGGTGCTTCCGGACTACACAAAGTCGATCGAGGAACCCTACCCGGCCGCTCTCACGGACTGCTACAGAGTCCTTCTTTGGATGAGAGATAACGCGGAGGATCTGGGGATCAACAGAAATCAGCTCTTTGTAGGCGGCTCGGGGGCCGGCGGAGGCCTTGCCGCAGCGCTTTCTCTTCGCGCAAGGGACGTCCGGGACGTCCGGATCGCGTTTCAGATGACCGTCTCCCCCATGCTCGACGACAGGATGGAGAGCGAATCGGCAAGAGAGAACAACTCGCCGGTCTGGGACAGCAAAAAGAACCGGAATGCCTGGGATCTGTATCTTAGGAATATGGAGGAGGAGATTCCGGTCTACGCGGCGCCCGGCAGAGAGACTGACCTGAGGGGAATGCCCGCGGCCTGCGGCCTTGTGGGCGACCTGGAACCTATGAAGGACGAGACGGTTCTGTATTTTGCCAGAATGAAAAAGGCGAATGTCCCGGTCTCCCTCAGAGTCTATCACGGATGCTTCCACGGGTTTCAGGTCACGGCGGTAAACAGCAACGTGGCCATGAATGCCCAGCGCTATCTGGTGGAGAGCTTCCGGTATGCCCAGAAGCATTACTTCGCCCACAACGATGAACCGCTCGCGCGGGACGACTTTGACGACACGGAAATGGTTTCCGGGGAAGAAGCTGACGCGGCAGAACCGGTGCCGGAAGAGCCCGCTGCGGAACAGCTGCCGGAAGAGACCGATGCGGCGACGATGCCGGAAGAGCGCGACGCGGAACCGGTACCCGGGGAGGATGAAGCGCCGAACCCCGATGATCACGGAGAGGCGGAACCGGCGCCGGAGGACGGCGGCTCCGAAGAAAGTGAGGACGGCAGTCCCGAGGAAAGTGAGGACGAGGAGGATACGGATCTTCAGGACACGGAGGACTCTGACATTAACACTTGACAGGCCGCAAATTTACACTTGACAGGTCGCTTTCATATGCTATAATTCCATTGTATGTTTAATGAGCATATAAAAAAACCCAATCAGTCATACTGACGGGACTGAAGGGAGGGTAGAACGAATGTCTAGTGTAATCTTAAAAGAGAATGAGACTTTGGACAGCGCACTTCGCCGCTTTAAAAGAAGCTGTGCGAAGGCTGGCATCCAGCAGGAAATTCGTAAGAGAGAACATTACGAAAAGCCTAGCGTAAAGCGCAAGAAAAAGTCTGAGGCAGCCAGAAAGAGAAAATACAACTGATCCTGGCGGCAATCTGCAAACAGAAAGTCCCCTGATTTCATATCAGGGGACTTTTTTTCAAGACTTTCACCGGGAGGTACAATGCTTAGAGCAATTATCACTCTCATCCTGATCGCGGCAGTTTTTTTCATCATTGTTATGGTGATCGACAACAACCGCTTCGTGGTCAGAAACTATTCGGTGCGCTCGCCCAAAATCAAAAAACCCATAAAGCTCCTCTTTATCGCGGATCTTCACGAAAAATGCTACGGAAAAGACAACAAGGTCCTGGTCGACGCGATCAGGGCCCAGTCTCCGGATATGATCCTGATCGGAGGAGACCTGATCGTTTCGGCGAAGGCGGCCCGGCATGAGGAGAACTCCCGGAAGCGGGGCGGGCCCGGCGCCGGGGACCACAGCTGGATGAAGACCAGCGAAGACTTCATCAGAAGGATTGCCCCGATCTGTCCGACCCGTTTTGTGAAAGGAAACCATGAGCTGAGGCTCGACTACTACGAGGAGCTCAATCCGTACGGAGAAGTCTTTCGGGATGTTATGGAGAGTGCCGGCGCAAAGATGCCGGGAAACGGGTATGAGGATCTTGAATGCCCCCGGCCGGGCGGTTCCGGCGGCGCTCCGGAGAAGGAGGGAGAGCGGGACACCGGCATAAGGCTCTGCGGACTGGAACTTCCGATGGCCTATTACAAGAAGTTTAAAAAGACAGCCCTTAGCGAAGATGTGCTGACGGAACTTATGGGAGACGCGGACAGAACCAGGTTTAATGTTCTTCTTACGCACTCGCCGGTATATTTTGAACAGTATACGAAATGGGGGGCGGACCTGTGCCTCTGCGGCCACGTGCACGGAGGACTGATGCGCCTTCCTCTGATCGGCGGCGTCGTGGGTACAAGGCCCACCCTTTTTCCGAAGTACAGCGGAGGACAGTATTTTTACAGCGTGCCCGACACAGAGGGGACCCGCATCGGATCGATGATCCTCACATGCGGGCTCGGCATGCACACTCTGCCGATCAGGATCTTCAATCCCGGCGAGATATCCGTGATCAGCCTTCTGCCTTCGGACGTGCGGCGTGATCAGAAACAGGAGGCGGCATGGAACTGAAGAAAACAATGGCGGCGATCGAGACGATCCTTTTTGCTATGGGAGACAGCGTGGAGATCTCCGCGCTGGCGGCCGCGCTGGAAGTTACGGAGGAAGAGGCGCTCGATGCGGTGAGTGCTCTTGAAGAGAGATACAGCCGCGAGGAGAGCGGGCTTATGATCAACCGGTTTGACGACAGTGTGCAGCTGTCGAGCAGGCCGGATCTGTATGAGTATCTTGTCAAAATAGCGAAGGCACCCAAGAGACAGGTCCTCACGGATACGCTCATGGAAACCCTCTCGATCATCGCGTTCAAGCAGCCCGTGACCCGGGCCGAGGTGGAGAATATCCGCGGCGTAAACAGCGATTTCGCGATCAGCAAGCTGGTGGGATATGATCTCGTGCAGGAAGTCGGGAGAAAGGATGCCCCGGGAAGACCGCTCCTTTTCGGGACCACCGAACAGTTCCTTCGGTCTTTTGGCATGAGCTCCCTGAAGGACCTTCCGGACCTGGACACCGACCAGGTGGAGGAGCTCCGGGAAGAAGCGGAGGCCGAAGTGGACAGCAGGCTGGATATCTAAAGGCAATGCCTATTATTTATAATTTTTTTGTGCAAGGATATAAAAGTTTTGTGAATCTGGTAACAAAAAACGATAGAAAATTACATATAGTTTTTGAGGGGACTATGTTATACTTCTATTGTTTTGATTAGGTTTAATATATGGAGGTCGAAAAAATGAGCAGTTCTTCAAAAGCGAGACAGAGAATAACCGTCCTGCTCGACGAAAACAGTTTCGTTGAAATCGGCGCAAAGGTGACAGCCAGAGCGACCGATTTTAATCTGAAACCTGAGCAGACGCCCTCGGACGGCGTGATCACCGGCTATGGTCTGATCGACGGAAATCTTGTCTATGTCTATAGTCAGGATGCATCTGTTCTCGGAGGCAGTATCGGCGAGATGCACGCAAAAAAGATCGCGGCGATCTATGATCTTGCCATCCGCACAGGCGCCCCTGTGATCGGACTTGTAGAGTCCGCCGGACTTCGTCTGCAGGAGGGCATGGACGCGCTTAATGCATTTGGAACAATTTACGGAAGGCAGGTAAAGGCTTCGGGCCTGATTCCCCAGATCACGGCGATCTTCGGGAACTGCGGAGGCGGACTTGCCCTCGTACCCGCGCTGACTGACTTTGCGTTTATGGCAAAAGACGCAAAGCTCTTTGTCAATGCGCCCAACACACTGGCGGGCAACAGAGAGGACAAGAATGATACGGCGGCAGCTTCTGTGAAAGCGGCATACGGAAGTGTCGACGCAGTCGGGACAGAGGATGAGATCCTCGATGAGATCAGAACACTGGTCTCCATGCTTCCCTCCAACAATGAGGACGAAGCGGTCTGTGACTGCACAGATGACATGAACCGCGCATGTGAGACCGTGGCGGCAGGCTACAGAGATCCTTCTCTGGTTCTGAGCGATGTCGCGGATGACGGTCTGTTCTTTGAGACAAAGAGGGAATGCGCGCCTGAGATGGCGACAGGATTCATCCGCCTCGGCGGCACAACCGTAGGTGTTGTAGCCAACAGAAGCACTTCCTATGACGAGAACGGGGAAGAGAAGGCTGTCTATGATACGGTTCTGACAGCTTCCGGCTGCTACAAGGCGGCTGACTTTGTCCGTTTCTGTGACGCTTTTGAGCTTCCTGTCATCTCCCTGACCAATGTCACGGGCTTTGCGGCGACTGAGAGTGAAGAGAAGAAGGTTGCTGACGCGGCCGGAAAACTCACGGCTGCCTTTGCGGGCGCCAATGTGCCCAAGGTAAACGTGATCGTCGGCAAGGCTGTCGGAAGCGCTTACGCTGTGATGAACAGCAAGGCAACAGGCGCGGACTTCACGATCGCTTTCCCGGACGCAGTGATCGGGATCATGGATTCCGGACTTGCGGCGCATGTTCTCTGCAGCGGAACAGCCGAGGAAGTCAGAGAGACAGCAGCCCGTTATGAGGCGCTTCAGAACAGCATTGACAGCGCGGCGGCAAGAGGATATGTGGATCAGATCGTTGAACCTTCAGATCTTCGCAAGTATCTGATCGGCGCGGTTGAAGTCCTTTACACAAAGAGAGAGGAATTCCCTGCCAAGAAGCACAGCGCGAAGTAAGAAGGAGACACAGAAGATGAAAAAATGGTTCATAACAACACTTCTTGTTATCACCTGTGTTTTCGGTCTCATAGGCTGCGGCTCTTCAACATCTTCCGACACACCTTCTGAGGTGGAACTTACGGATGAACAGAAGCAGCAGTGGTATGACTCAGCCAGCCAGTTTGTCCTGTCCATGAATGAGGCAGTACAGAACGGAGAGGCGCAGGCACAGATGGACGATCCGGTATACGGCCCCGCGTTCGCAAGTTGGGAGAACGCGCTTACGGATATCGGAGAAGTGCAGAATATCGAAGGAAAATCCTGTTCCTTCACCAAAAAAGAGGGAACCGTTACGGTGACCGTAAAGGGTTCCAGACATGACGCCGATGTAGTGTTCACAATGGAGAGCTCCGATCAGGGCTACGCGGTGACCAACATTACGACGAACGTCGAATACAGCATGAAAGAGAAGATCCAGCAGGCGGGAATGAATACACTGCTGGGTATGGGCACAACATTTGCAGTGCTGATCCTCCTGGCATTGGTGATCGCACTGTTTGGCAAGATTGTCGGAGGCGCTGCCGGAAAGAAATCGAAGAAGAGCGCAGCAAAGCCCGCTGCTGTCAGCGCGGCTCCCGCGCAGGCCGCGGAAACGGTCGAAGAACTTGCCGATGACACAGAGCTTGTCGCAGTCATTGCGGCAGCAATCGCAGCGTATGAAGGCAGACAGAGCACAGACGGATTTGTAGTCCGCTCCATCCGAAAAGCCAGAAGAAGATAATTATCAGGAGGAAGAGTGAAAAATCACTCTGATGAGCTGATTTTTCACTCGCAAGGTTTGCGTCGAAGCGCCGCAAACCTTGTGAGATCGCATCGGAGAATTCGCCTTCGCGAAATTCTCCTCGCGTGTCTCAGCGCAAAGCGCTTCGACATGGAGGTAAAAGTGAAATGAAAAACTATATTATCACTGTCAACGGCACAGCATATGAAGTTACGGTAGAAGAGAATGAGAACGGCGCAGCAGCGCCCGCAGCTCCCAAGGCAGCCCCGAAGGCAGCTCCCAAGGCAGCTCCTGCCGCTAAGGCAGCAGCTCCCGCAGGCGGCGCAGGAAAGTACAGAGTAGAAGCCGGTGCAGCCGGAAAGGTCTTCAAGGTAGAGGCTTCCGTAGGCCAGGCTGTCAAGAAAGGCGACGCAATCGTGATCGTAGAAGCTATGAAGATGGAGATCCCTATGGTAGCTCCTGAAGACGGTACGGTTGTTTCCATCGACTGCCATGTCGGCGATTCCGTAGAGTCCGGGACACTCCTGGCTACTATCGACTGAGCGATCGTTTGACAAAAGGGAGGTCTAAGTTTAATGGAATATATTACACGTACTCTTGATAACTTAGTACACCAGACCGCATTTATGAACCTGACATGGGGAAACTACCTCATGATCTGTGTGGCACTCGTTTTTATGTACCTTGCCATTGCCAAGGACTTCGAGCCCCTTCTTCTTGTTCCGATCTCCTTCGGAATGCTGCTGGTCAATATCTATCCGGATATTATCGCGGCACCGACCGAGACGACAAGCGGCGGCCTTTTGTACTATTTCTTCCAGCTCGACGAATGGGCGATCCTGCCCTCCCTGATCTTTATGGGCGTCGGTGCTATGACGGATTTCGGTCCCCTGATCGCGAGTCCCTCGAGCTTCCTTATGGGAGCGGCGGCGCAGTTCGGTATCTTTTCTGCATATTTTGGCGCAATTGCGCTTGGATTCAACGGAAAAGCGGCTGCGGCAATCTCGATCATCGGCGGCGCTGACGGACCGACTTCCATTTTCCTCTGCTCCAAGCTCGGACAGACAGAGCTTCTGGGACCGATCGCGGTGGCGGCGTACTCCTATATGTCGCTGGTTCCGATCATCCAGCCCCCGATCATGAAGCTCTTTACATCGGAAAAGGACAAGAGGATCAAGATGAGCCAGCTTCGCCCCGTATCGAAGCTTGAAAAGATCCTGTTCCCGATCGTCACAACGATCGTTGTATGTATGATCCTTCCCACAACAGCGCCTCTGGTAGGTATGCTGATGCTGGGCAATCTCTTCCGTGAATGCGGCGTGGTAAGACAGCTTACCGAGACCGCCAGCAACGCGATGATGTACATTGTCGTTATCCTTTTGGGAACTTCTGTCGGCGCAACGACCAGCGCGGAAGCGTTCCTCAACGTGACGACACTCAAGATCGTGGCACTTGGCCTTATCGCTTTCTCATTCGGAACCTTTGCGGGAGTCATGTTCGGACAGGTCATGAAGATCGCAACAGGCGGAAAGGTCAATCCTCTGATCGGTTCGGCAGGCGTCTCCGCAGTGCCTATGGCAGCGCGTGTATCCCAGAAGGTCGGCTCGGAATATGATCCGTCCAACTTCCTTCTGATGCATGCTATGGGTCCCAATGTCGCAGGCGTTATCGGAACAGCGGTCGTTGCAGGTGTGTTCATGGCCGTATTCGGAATTGTTTAAGGAGGAAAATATGTCAGAACAGGTTAAAAAACCGGTAAGAATTACAGAGACCGTCCTTCGTGACGCGCATCAGTCCCTGATCGCGACCAGAATGCCCACCGAAGTGATGCTCCCTATCGCAGAGAAGATGGACCAGATCGGCTATGAAGCGGTCGAAATGTGGGGCGGCGCTACATTTGACGCCTGCCTCCGCTTCCTCAAGGAAGATCCGTGGGAGAGACTCAGAAAGCTCAAGGAGAAGTTTAAGAATACACCCCTTCAGATGCTCCTTCGCGGCCAGAACCTTCTCGGCTACAGCCACTACAGTGA
>DLYC01000126.1 GCA_003447895.1 Lachnospiraceae bacterium
GTGCCTTCGTGCACATCTCCCATGGCGATGGTGATGAGAAGATCCCGAAGCTGTCCGTGCTGACCGCAGACAATGCCACAGGCATAATCGACGAGTTCACCGGACTGCTGAAGGAAGGATATGCAGTTCTCAGTCGTGACGAGTTTGGAGCGCCTACCACAGAGGCGTACTTCACGAAGGAATACACGGAGTATTACAAAGATGGCAAAGTCATCCGAGAAGATAATCCTGCTCAGTATCCTCTGCTCGTTCCGGTTCCGTTTGAGCCGACTTCAAAACGGCCCTTTGGACATAGCCGTATTTCACGAGACTGCATGGATCTTCAGAAGGAAGCGCAGCGAGCGCTGGAACGTGCAGACATCTCGGCAGAGTTCTACAGCTTCCCGCAGAAGTATGTCACAGGACTGGATCCGGATGCTGATCCGATGGACTCCTGGAAAGCATCTGCATCTTCGTTCCTGAGGTTCGATAAAGACGAGAATGGTGACAGCCCGAAGCTCGGGCAGTTCACTCAGCAGAGCATGGCTCCATATATCGAGCAGGTCCGGATGTTTGCTTCACTGTTCTCCGGTGCCACAGGCTTGACTATGGACGATCTCGGCTTCGTGACGGATAACCCATCCAGCGCGGAGGCGATAAAGGCAGCACACGAAAATCTGAGGCAGACAGCCAGACGTGCACAGCGAACTTATGCGTCCGCTTTTGCAAATGTCGGCTATATCGCTGCATCGGTCAGAGATAACAACCCTTACCCGCGGACACTTGTGGCAAGCATGAGACCGCAGTGGGAGCCTATCTTCGAGCCGGATGCCGCGATGATCACCTCGATCGGAGACGGTGCTATCAAGATCAATCAGGCAGTGCCCGGCTTCTTCGACGTGGAGAATTTGGAAACGATGACCGGCATCGAGAGCAATGCCGAGCCGATCGACGTGGAAGAGGCACCTGAGGCTGAAGCATGAGCGCGGGAATCAACGTAAGCGGGGCGATTCTTCAGTCAGTGAGGAAAGACCCCAAGCTTGCGAAACTCGTTGCACAGGCGCTTGAAAACGGCTCATACGGCACGGCGGAAGAATACGCCATCCGGCTTGGCGAACTGGTTGCTAAAGTGCTCGAGAAGATATCACCGGACGAGATCCCGAAGGATGTGCTCCAGGAAGCGATGCGGATCAGTAACGACTTGGTGGCAGATGTCACCACGCACGTGCAGGAGACGCTGAACGAAGCCAGCGGGGTCGAGCTTGGCGTGCAGCTGCCAGACATCGATGATATGAGCTTCAGCGGTTTCGCGGATTACTCTCCTGCGGGACAGCAGAAGGCTTCCGAGGATGCAGTATCAGACTTCCTGCTCAAGCAGGTGGACAAGGCGATGCAAAAAAATGCAGAGCAGAACACCAAGCTCGGGCTGGATGCCAAGATCGTCCGGAAGGCGGAAGGCCCTGCCTATCCATCCGGGAAGAAGAAAGTCCGGAGTAAGAAGGGCAAGGTATATGAGTACGCATGGAGCAAGTATGGCGACATGTATCTCGAGCCGTGCGAGTTCTGCCTGGAACGTGAAGGCACGTATAACTATGAGGACGTGCTCGCACGTGGTAGCGAGTGCTACAGAAGGCACAAGCGCTGCAGGTGTGAAATTACTTATGTGCAGGGCAAGTTTCGGCAGGATGTGCTCACAAGGTCTACATGGTCCGAAGACGAGGCAGACGGCAGACGTAAGGCTGTGAGTGGTGCTTTAGCCAGGAAACAGCAGGAAGAAGACAGACGGCTGCGTAATCGCGAAACCAAGATGGACGTGATGAACCGGCTGCAGAAGGATCTCGGCTGGTCCGCAAAAGGCTCGTCCATCTGGTACGAGCAGAACAAAAAGAAAGCAGAGTATCAAAGCTGGGACTATCTGATAGAACTGGCTTGGCAGAATCAAGAGCGCAGACGAGAGGACGCGCTGATCAGGTAAAGCAAAAGGAGGAGTATGGCGGAACGTATCGGAAGCCAGACTCCTTCCCAAGCAGTTTTAATTCCGTTCAAACAGTCCAAAGGTGAGGAAGCTGTAGCTCTCTATGAAGAGAGCGGACGGCATGCTCAGGACTGGCAGAAGCTACTGATCACTAACGTCATGGGTCAGAATGATGATGGCCTGTGGACGCATACCAAGTTCGGCTATGAAGTGCCGAGACAGAACGGCAAAGGCGAAGTGCTGACGATGCGCGAGCTCTGGGGCTTAAAGAATGGTGAGAACATCATGCACACAGCCCACAAGACAAGCACATCGCACAGCGCTTTTATGCGTTTGGTTAAGATCCTGACCGATGCCGGATATGTAGAGCTGGGACGAAAGAAAAAGGGCGAGACGACACCAGAGAAGTCGTTCAAGAGTACGAAGCAGTACGGACTTGAGCAGATCTTCCTGACCGGCGGCGGCTCAATCGTCTTCCGGACCCGGACAGAGACCGGCGGACTTGGCGAAGGCTTCGACCTCCTCGTGATCGATGAGGCACAGGAGTATACCGGAAGCCAGCAGACGGCGCTGATCTACACGATCGCCGCATCACAGAACCCGCAGACAATCTTCTGCGGTACTCCTCCTACACTCGTCTCCAAGGGCGAGGTCTTTCCTAAGTTCCGGCGCGAAGTGCTGGCAGGAAAGGGTGAGGATAGTGGCTGGTGTGAGTGGTCGGTCTATGAGAAGCCTAAGGACCTCATGGATCCGGAAGCATGGTACGCAACCAACCCCTCGCTGGGTACCATCCTGAAGGAGCGGACAATCCGCGCTGAGTATGTTGGTGACGATCTCGACTTCATTATCCAACGCCTAGGATATTGGCACACTTATGAACTGAAGAGCGAGATCTCGGAGGCGGACTGGATGGCGCTGAGAGTTCCGAAACTCCCAGAGCTCTCCGGACCGTTGTATGCCGGGGTCCGGTTTGGATCCAACAACGAAAACACTTCGATGTCTATCGCTGTCCGGACGGCGGACGGCAGGATCTTCTTGGAAACAATCGACTGCGAAAGCCAGGCGAACGGCTTCGGCTGGATCGTTCGGTTCCTGTCTCGCGCAAGAGTCGGGGCTGTGGCAGTCGATGGAAAAGGCAAGACCGAACTGCTGCAGGAAGCCCTGAAGCAAAACGGCGTGCGCGTGAAGTACGTGCCGCTGGAGACAGCGCAGGCTATCACAGCTTATTCCGGCTTCCGGCAATCGATAGACGATCAGAGCATTTGTCATATGGGACAGCCAAGCGTCACGCAGTCGATCGCGAACTGTGAGAAGCGCATGATCGGCACAAATGGCGCGTTTGGCTTCCGGTCACTCAAGCCGGAAGTCGATGTCACCATCGTGGAGAGCATGGCACTGGCTCGGTGGATGTGCTCGACATCAAGAGAACGGAGAAAACAAAGAATCGGGTATTAAGCCGGTAATCTCGCCGGCTTTTATACATTTACGTCTACCAGACGGCAAAAATGGGAAGGAGAAAAACACATGGCAGATTTCAAAGTAATCAACACACAGGAAGAACTCGACGCAATCATCAAGGAAAGAGTCGACAGAGCAGAACGGAAGATCCGGGAGACTCGCGACAGTTACAAGGACTGGCTCTCACCTGCTGACGCACAGAAGGCCGCGGAAGAACATCAGGCGCAGATTGATGCTCTGAACCAGGCACACTCTAAAGAGTTAGAGAAGTACGCAGGCTATGACGACAAGTTCAAGGAACTGGAGGACAAGATCCATGGGTACGAGCTGAACGCTCTGAAGGCGAAGATCGCGCGCGAAAAATCACTTCCCTATGAAGCGATTGAGTTCCTCAAGGGTGAGGATGAAGCCACCATCACCGAGAGCGCGGAGAAGCTCTCCAAGTTCTCGCAGGTATCAAAAGCATCACAGGCTCACGGTTTTACCCGTGACACAGAAACGGAGGAGGCTGACGGAGTGCTTGCCGCATTCAAGCAGCTGAATCCGAACATTAAACTTTAAGAAAGAAGGTAAATTTAATGCCCCAGAATACTAATCTCCAGGAACGCTACAGCGCTCTCGTTGAGGCTAAGCTCAGAGCGACCTCTGTTTTCGCTCATCTTTTCAACAATCGTTATGAAGGTTCTCCGAAGGCTGGAGCTGTAAAGGTTCCGGTACGCGCTGAGGCAACTGTCGGCGATTATAACATCGCAACCGGCGGCACACTCGCAACCCCGACCACCACATACGCGACAATCGTCTGCGACAATGACAACTATGTAAACGAGCTGATTGATGGCTACGTTGCTGCAGCTGTACCTGATGGAATGATCGCTGATCGTCTCGACAGCGCAGGCGCTGCTCTGGCGGACAAGATCGATGTCCTCCTGGCTGCGAAGCTCATCACTGACGGCACTGCTGTAACAGGATCCGGAACTGCTTCCACAAAGTCCAACATCTACAGCAACATCATCGACGCGATCCAGCAGGCAGCTGCTCTCAAGGTCGCGAAGACAAACATGCGCCTTGCTATCAGCAACGCGGCATATGGTCTCCTGCTGAAGTCTGACGAGTTCGTAAGAGCTACTGCTGGCGATCTCGAAAAGTTCGGCGCTGGCTTCGTCGGCCTGCTCGGCGGTGTTCCTGTTTATGAAACACCGAACCTCCCGGCAAATACAGAGTTTGTTCTGTTCAATGCTGACTTCTGCCACTATGTAGCAGAATGGAGCGTTCCGGTAGCTGTCAACGATCTCGCAGATGGCACTCACATCGGTGCGTCCGCAGTTCAGGGCCGTCAGGTCTGGGGTGCTCTCATCTCCAAGCCGGCTACAGTTCTGTATCGTAAATCCGCTTAATCTGTAACATCGGAGGGTCTCTGCTCAGCAGGGGCCCTTCTTTATGAAAGAGGTGCACATGGCAAACTATGCAACAACTGAAGACCTCGCGGCTCAGTGGCGGACATTGACGGCCACCGAAGAGGCACGCGCTTCCGTACTGCTCACGGATGTGAGCGCTCTGCTGAGAATCGAGGCGGATAAAGTCGGCAAGGATCTCAACGAGCTGGTGGCGGCAGATGCCGATTATGCGGCGGTGGCTAAGATGGTCACATGTGACATCGTAAAGCGATACATGTGCCAGGATAACGAGGCCGAAGCCATGACGCAGTATTCACAGTCAGCGCTTGGCTATTCCATCTCCGGCACTTATTCAAACGCCGGCAAAGGTCTCGCCGGGTGCATCATGAATGTCGACCTGAAGCGTCTTGGCTTGAAACGTCAGCGGTTCGGTACTCTGGATCCATACGCGCCTAGAGGGTGAACGATATGATAAAGGGCACAACCGTAACGCTTTACGAGAAGACACAGGCAGGCACGGATCCGTTCGGCCATGCTATCTATGTCAGAGTCCCGGCAACGGTCGAAAATGTGCTTGTGGCACAGCCGTCCGGACAGGAGCGTGTCGATGAGAAGAACCTCACCGGCAGGTCCATCGATTATGTGCTCGGCATCCCCAAGGGTGACACGCATAACTGGGAGGACCAGATCGTGGAGTTCTTCGGGCACAAGTTCCAGACCTTCGGCATCCCGGAGGAAGGAATCGAGGACAACGTTCCGGGTCCATGGCATAAGAAAGTAAAGTGTGAACGTTATGAGTAGGCGTGTTTATTTTGTGCGTAACTCTGCAGGATTTAGAGAGCTGCTTAACAGCCCGGAAGTCACGGGGCTCGTCACACAGTGTGTATCAGCAATCGCAGAACAGTGCGGCGACGGTTACGAAGGTGACGTGCAGAATGGCAACCGAGCGGTGGGCAAAGTCTCAGCGGAGACATTCCGGGCAAAGCGGAGCAATGCGAAACACAACACACTGCTTAAAGCGTTAGGGAGCATTAAGATATGAACAACATCGAAAAAATCGTATACGACTATCTGAACGCTGAGGGACTCACAGCTTATATGGAGTTCCCGGAGTCCGATCCAGTGCCGGCTGAAGTGCCGGCAAATTTTGTAGTTATACAGAAAACCGGCTCCGGATGGCGTGACAGATTGCTCGAGGCGACGCTTGCGATACAGTCCTATGCTCCTACACAGTACGAAGCATCCGAGCTTAACCTGTCTCTGATCGAGACCATGCTTGGCATCGTCACACGCGACGAGGTCGCGAAAATCACTTTGAACTCTGACTATGAGTTCACAGATACCGAAAGAAAAAGACCGCGATATCAGGCGGTCTTTGACATTGTTTATTATC
>DLYC01000244.1 GCA_003447895.1 Lachnospiraceae bacterium
GCTCGTCTGCCAGTTCCGACACTTCCGCGCATTCCTCAATATTTAATTAAGGATGCAGGAGATGGGACTTGAACCCACACTATGTTGCCATAACAGGCACCTGAAGCCTGCGCGTCTGCCATTCCGCCACTCCTGCGAACAAATGTAATTCTAACTTTATTGGAATTAATTGTCAACAGAAAAATATAAAGACAAAAAAATTATTTAAAATTAAAAAAGGAAACCGCGAAAATGCGCAGAATATTTATAATATGAGCATGAAGCATGTAACAAATGCTTCACATATCTGTATTCATATCAGAAACCGCTAAGAAACCGCTATTTGGTTAAGAGGCATTCCGTTGACGATCAGAGAAGAACTTGAATTAAGAGAAAAAGAAATCCTCGGCCCCCGGGCCACTTTGTCCGCCCTTTCGCGCGGAAGAAGAGTTCCCGAGGCACAGTGCGATATCCGCCCCGTCTTTCAGAGGGACCGGGACCGGATACTCCACAGCAAATCCTTTCGAAGACTCAAGGACAAGACCCAGGTGTTTCTGTCCCCGGACGGCGACCACTACCGGACGAGAATGACACACACACTGGAGGTCTCTCAAAACGCGCGCACGATTGCCAAAGCGCTGAGGCTGAATGAAGACCTCGTGGAGGCGATCGCGCTCGGTCATGACCTGGGGCACACTCCCTTCGGACATGCGGGCGAGCGGGCGCTGAACCGGATCGCGCCCGGAGGATTCCGGCACAACGAGCAGAGCCTTCGGACTGTCGATCTTTTGGAAAAGAACGGGGCCGGGCTCAATCTCACAGAGGAAGTAAGAGACGGCATACTCAATCACCAGATGAGTACGCTCCCCTTTACGCTGGAGGGACAGATCGTGCGCCTGTCCGACAAGATCGCGTATATTCACCACGATATGGATGACGCGATCCGTGGCGGCATACTGACCGACGATGATGTGCCTGAGAAAATATCGCGGGTTGTCGGAAAGACTCTGGGGCAGAGACTTGACCGCTTTATCCACGACATCATAACGAGCAGCCAGGGCAAGGACCGGATCGGGATGTCGGAGGAAGTGGAACAGGCTTTTCTGGATATGCGGAGCTTTATGTTTGAGCGGGTATATACCAATCCTGTCGCCAAGGCCGAGGAGGCCAAGGCGGAGAAAATGGTGGAAACGCTGTATGAATATTTCATGAAACACACAGACGAACTTCCCGGCTATCTGCGGGAGATGATCGAACGCGGCACGCCTTCGCACAGAGCTGTCTGTGACTATATTTCGTCCATGTCAGACCGATATGCGATCATGACCTTCGAATCGCTCTTTGTCCCAAGGACCTGGGACGTTTTCTGACAGGACACATTTCGCGCGGGAAAAGACAAAGACACCGACGCATCAGCGAATCAGGGAAAACGGTTTATGTACTATCCGAATGAAAAAGTTGAGGAGGTCCTTCACGCCAACAACATCGTGGACGTTGTGGGATCCTACGTTCATTTACAAAAAAAGGGAGCCAACTATTTTGGCCTTTGTCCCTTTCATAATGAGAAGTCTCCCTCCTTTTCCGTCTCGGAGCCCAAGCAGATGTTTTACTGCTTCGGGTGCGGCGCCGGAGGAAACGCGGCCACCTTTTTGATGAAATATGAGAACTATTCATTCAAGGAAGCGCTGCAGAGCCTGGCGGACAGAGCGGGAATCGCGCTTCCCGAGGTGAACTACAGCGAGGAGGCAAGGCTGCGGGAGGAAAAGAAGCAGCTCCTGAGAGACGTAAACAAAGAGACCGCGGTCTACTATTACAGGCTCTTAAGGTCCGGCGCGGGAAGAAAGGGGCTTCAGTATTTTGCGCAGCGAAAACTCGATCCGTCGATCATGCGGGATTTTGGCCTTGGATACGCGGACGGCGCGGGGAATGACCTGGTAAGGCACCTTAAGAGCAAGGGATTCAGCGACGAAGTCATTCTGGAAGCCGGGGTCGCGGCCTATGATGAAAAGCGCGGGCTTCACGATAAATTCTGGAACAGGGTGATCTTTCCCATCATGGACGAAAAAGGGAGGGTGATCGGGTTCGGAGGGCGCGTTATGGGCGACGCAAAGCCCAAGTACCTCAATTCCCCGGAGACGGAAATTTTTGACAAGAGTAAAAATCTTTACGGACTCAACATAGCAAGGCGGGCAAGAGCACCGTATAAAATATTGTGCGAGGGCTATATGGATGTGATCTCGATGCACCAGGCCGGATTTCACGAGGCGGTCGCATCGCTTGGCACATCCTTTACGGAGGGGCAGGCGGCGCTTCTTAAGAGGTACACCAAACTGGTGCTCCTTGCCTATGACAGCGACGGCGCCGGTGTGCGCGCGGCTCTCAGAAGTATCCGGATCCTGAAAGAGGCGGGAATCGAAGGGAAAGTCATAAACCTTACGCCCAAGAAGGACCCTGACGAATTTATCAAGGCTTTCGGCGCTGAAGCGTTTAAGGAGAGGATCGACAAAGCCGAAAACAGTTTCTTTTATGAACTCCGAATGAAACAGAGAGAGTATTCCATGGACGACCCCGGAGAGAGAACGCAGTTCCACCGCGTGCTCGCGGCAAGGCTTGCAGGGATCGAAGATGAAATCGAGAGGGAGAATTATCTGAAAGAAACGGCAAGGCGCTACTTCCTGGACGAAAATATACTGCGAAGGCTGGTTGCCTCCTACAACAGGGGAGGAACTGCCGGAGCTGTGTGGAGAGGCGGGGAGGAAAGAGGGCAGAGCCCTGCGGCAAAGACCGGGAAAACGCGGGCGGCAGACAGGCAGGAGGAGAGAGAGAGCCGGAATGAGCGGCTGCTTCTCACATGGCTCGCGGATGAACCCGAGATCTACCCGCAGATATCCGCTTATCTGAAACCGGAGCACTTCACGGAAGGAGTCCCGAGGCAGGCGGCAGAAGGCTACTGGCGGATCCTGGAACAGCATGGAGGAGGCAATCCCGCTTCTGTCATAGGAATGTTTGAGACGGAAGAGGAGCAGGAGGCCGCGGCCGCGCTGTTTCACACGAGGCTGAAAGGCCTCACTACCAAAGCTGACAGGGAAAAAGCACTGAGAGATATCGTGATCTCTGTCAGGAGAGCTGCCGCGGAAAGGGAAAAGAAGGAAACAGCGGGCAGCGGGCAGGAAGTGACTGCCGAGGCGATGACGAAGATGCTCGAGACCAAACGGGACCTGGAGGCTCTTCACAGCATTCGCTTTACCCTCTCTGACAAAAGCGGGTAAGCGGGCGTCCGGCTGAGCCGGCACCCGGATCATGAAAAGGTACCAAAGAACGGAGGATCATTATTATATGAGCAGTAAAACGGAAAACAAAGCACAGGAGACACTGACACAGGAAGAACTGATGAAAAAGATCGGGGACCTGATCGAAGAGGGCAAGAAGAAAAAGGGTGTCCTTGAAGAGAGCGAAGTCCGCGCGCAGTTCGGCCAGATCAAGCTCACGGACGATATCTATGAGCTGATCGTACAGGTCCTTGAGAAAAATGATATCGATGTGCTTCAGGTAGTGGATGACGATGAAGGCGAGACGCTCGACGAGGAGCTGAACCTGATCGAGGAAGCCGGCGAAGAGGACACCGACCTCATGGACTTCAGCGTTCCCGATACGATCAATATCGAGGACCCGGTCCGCATGTATCTCAAAGAGATCGGTAAAGTCCCGCTCCTTACCGCTGAGGAGGAGATCGATCTCGCAAAGAGAATGGAGGCGGGCGACGAGGAGGCCAAGAAGAGACTCGCGGAGGCAAACCTGCGTCTTGTCGTCAGCATCGCGAAGCGCTATGTGGGCCGCGGCATGCTCTTTCTCGACCTGATCCAGGAGGGAAATCTCGGCCTTATCAAGGCAGTAGAAAAGTTTGACTACAACAAGGGATTCAAGTTCTCCACTTACGCGACCTGGTGGATCCGCCAGGCGATCACAAGAGCGATCGCCGATCAGGCCCGCACGATCCGCATTCCCGTCCACATGGTGGAGACGATCAACAAGCTTGTCAGAGTGAGCAGACAGCTCCTTCAGGAGCTCGGGAGAGAACCTACTCCCGAAGAGATTGCCGAGAGAATGGAAATTCCCGTCGAGAGAGTCCGTGAGATTCTTAAGATCTCCCAGGAGCCGGTTTCTCTCGAGACTCCGATCGGCGAAGAGGAGGACAGCCACCTGGGCGATTTCATCCAGGACGACAATGTTCCCGTACCGGCAGAGGCAGCTGCCTTTACCCTCCTCAAAGAGCAGCTTGTCGAAGTTCTGGGCACCCTGACGGAGAGAGAACAGAAAGTCCTGCGCCTGCGATTCGGACTCGATGACGGAAGGGCCAGAACGCTCGAAGAAGTGGGCAAGGAATTCAATGTCACCAGAGAGCGCATCCGACAGATCGAGGCCAAGGCGCTCCGCAAGCTCCGCCATCCCAGCAGAAGCCGCAAGCTCAAGGACTATCTGGACTGAGCCGGGATGAGTACGGAACTCAGACTATCCAAAAGGCTCACGGCGATCGCGGGAATGGTCGGAACAGGCGGGCAAAAGAGCGGCAGCCCAAGGGCAGGGGCGGATGATCCGGACGGATACTGCCTCTGCGATGTGGGAACGGACCACGCGCATATTCCGATCAAACTCCTTTTGGACGGCACTATCCAAAGGGCCATTGCAATGGATGTGATCGAGGGGCCGATTGAAAAGGCGCGTCAAAATATAGAACTGTACGGCGTCGGCGACAGGACCGAGCTTCGCCTCTCCGACGGGCTCGACGCCTACAAAGAGGGGGAGGCCGACGGACTTGTGATCGCCGGAATGGGCGGCCGGATCATGAGCAGGATCCTTCTTCGGGAGCCGGACAAAACGAGAAGCTTCAAGGAACTGATCCTGCAGCCTCAGGCGGATCCGGACTTTGTCAGGCGTGCTGTCAGGGAACTGGGAATGTACCCGGACAGGGAGACAGTCGTCTTCGAGGACGGAAAGTACTATCCGGTCATGCACATTGTTCATGAACCGGGCGCCGCTCCGGATTGGAGCGAACTGGGCTTTGATCGGGAGGACCCGTCCACGCGGCGCTTTCTTCATGAGATTGAGGATGCGTTCGGGCCGTTTCTCCTCGCTGAGAGGGACCGTATGCTCCGGCAATACCTGAACTGGCGAAAAGGCGTGAACGACAGGATCGCGGGGTCCCTCTCCCTGGCAGGGGAAAAGAACCGGGAAGCGCTGTCGCAAAAAAGAGAGGCGATCGCCCGGACGGACCGGATGATCCGCACAGCGCTGGACTATTTTGACAAACAGAAGTAAGGAGACGGCTATGAAACTGAAAGAGATCATACGCATACTCGATGAATTCTGCCCGCCGGGATTTGCAATGTCCTGGGACAACGTAGGACTTCAGGTGGGGAGAAGCGACAAAGAGGTTCAAACGATCGCCCTTGCGCTCGACGCCACCTCTGAGGTGATCGCGGAGGCGATCCGACAGGGCGCTGACCTCATTCTGACACACCATCCGCTCCTGTTTGGCGGGATCAGGCAGGTTACTGACAGCAGCTTTGTGGGAAAGAGAGTGCTGGATCTGGCGATGCATGACACGGCCTGCTTCTCCATGCACACGAATTTTGACGTTCTGGGGATGGGAGACGCGGCGGCGGATCTGATGAAACTGACCGACAGGGAAGTCCTGGAGGTCACCTATGAGGATGACATTTCGGTGGAGGGACTCGGAAGGATCGGTTCCCTGATCGAACCGATGAAGCTGTCCGAAGTGGCGGCGAAGACGGCGGAAGTCTTTGAACTTGAACATGTCCGCTATTACGGGGCACCGGACGAGATGGTCGTCACCTGCGCGATCCTTCCCGGCTCGGGGCACAGCGAGATCGATATCGCGCTGAAAGCCGGAGCGGATGTGATCATCACAGGCGACATCTCTCACCACGACGGAATCGACGCGGTCGAAAAGGGAATTTCTGTGATCGACGCAGGCCACTACGGGATCGAGAAGATCTTTATCCCCTATATGAAAGAATTTCTGGAAAGAGAGGCGCCGCAGATCAGGGTCCTGTCCTGTGACATGGGGGCGCCGTTTCACGAGACCTGACCCGCCTTCTGCGAAGCAATTCGCGAAGCGGACTTTACGAGCGACAATGTTTCACCGGAACTGAGCCAAAAGGAAGGAGGGCGGTATGCCTACAGTAGCAATCAAGGGAACGATTCAGCAGTACGACAAGGGAGTAACCTTCGAGAACATCGTCAGAAAATACCAGGAACAGTATCACAACTCCATTGCTCTTGTCTTCTTCAACGGAAAGATGAAGGAACTGAGTAAACGCCTTGAGAGAGACGGCGCGATCTCCTTTATCACGACCGGAGACAGCGCAGGCCACAACGCCTATGTGCGGACGGCGCAGATGATGCTCGTAAAGGCTGTCAGGGATATCATGAAGGACATGGGCAACGATATCCATGTCAAAATAGAGTTTGCCCTCGGAAATGCCTTTTACTGCTCTGTTCACGGAGGCATTAAGGTTACGGATGAGTTCGCGGCCAGGATCGAGGAACAGATGAGGAGCCTTTATGAGAGGAAAGTTCCGATCATCAAGAAGACCTATCCGATCGACGACGCCATCGAACTCTTCAAGAGGCAGGGAATGCATGACAAGGAGAGGCTCTTCCACTACAGAAGGGGCTCCACGATCAATGTTTACAGCATGGAAGGCTATTACGACTATTTCTACGGCTACATGCTCCCCTCGACTGCCTATGTAAACCTGTTCAAGGTAAAGGCCTACAGGGGAGGCCTGCTCCTCATCCTTCCCAGGCAGGAGAACCCCTTTGAGATCGAAGAATTCGTGGATGAAGAGAGCCTCTTTGAGCAGCTCTATCTCGCGACGAAGTGGGGCGACCTTGTCAATATCAGCACGGTCGGAGACCTCAACGACGCGATCTGCGGCGGCAATATCAGCGATATGATCCTTGTCCAGGAGGCGCTTCAGGAGCGCAGGATCGGTGAGATCGCGGAACAGATCTATGCCAAAAAAGACACGAAGTTCGTCCTTGTCGCAGGCCCCAGCTCTTCGGGAAAGACGACGTTTGCGCACAGGCTCGCCATCCAGCTCCGTTCCTTTGGCTTAAAGCCCCATATCATCAGCATGGATGACTATTTTGTCAACCGGGAAAACACACCGATCGACATAGACGGAAATTATAACTATGAAGTCCTTGAGGCGGTCGACACCGATCTCTTTAACGACGATATGCTCGATCTCCTTGACGGCGAGACGATCGAACTTCCGCAGTTTGACTTCAAGATCGGAAAGAGAGTCTACAAGGGCAGGTATTTAAAACTCGAAGAGGATGACATCCTGATCATAGAGGGTATCCACGGCCTTAATCCGAAAGCGACGGCGGACCTGCCCGATGAGAATAAATTCAAGATCTATATCAGCTGCATGACAAGCCTCAATATCGACGAGCATAACCGGATTCCGTCCACGGACGCAAGGCTTCTTCGCCGCATGGTGAGAGACGCCCGGACGAGAGGGAATTCGGCGCAGCACACCTTCGAACTCTGGCCCAAGGTCAGGGAAGGCGAAGTGGAAAACATCTTCCGGTTCCAGGATGACGCCGATGCCGTATTTAATTCCATGATCATCTATGAGCTGGCGGTGATCAAACAGTTTGCGGAGCCCCTTCTGTTTAACGTCAGGCAAAACGAGCCGGAGTACTACGAGGCGAAGAGACTTTTGAAGTTCCTGGAATATTTTGTCGGCGTGGACACCGCGTCGGTGCCTACCAACTCCCTCCTGAGGGAATTTGTGGGCGGAGGGTGCTTCTCCGAGATCAGTTGACAAGTGTGGGTGCCGCGAGTAAAATGCTTTAGGAAATAAGCAGGGCGGACGATCGCGGCTGCATAGTCCCGAAAGGGCGCAGGTGAGGAAAGTCCGGGCTTCATAGGGCAGGATGCCGGATAACGTCCGG
>DLYC01000260.1 GCA_003447895.1 Lachnospiraceae bacterium
AAACTCAATACCAACGAATGCCCTTATCCGCCGGCGCCCGGCGTCCTTAAGGCCATAGAGGATCTTGCGAAGCATCCGGAGGACCTGCGCCTCTATCCCGATATGAACGCGACCGCGCTGGTGGATGCTCTGTCAGAGCACTACGGGATCGACAGCAGCAGGATCTTTGTGGGCGTAGGGTCAGACGATGTACTGGCTCTGGCCTTTCTGACCTTCTTTACGGGCGGAGATCCGATTCTGTTTCCGGATATTACCTACAGCTTTTATCCTGTCTGGGCCGATCTTTTCGGGATCGAATACAAGCAGGTCCCTCTGACGCCGGAGTTTACGATCGATTCCTATGAGTATATACCGGGGCTTACCCGTTTTAAGAACGGCGGGGTCATTTTCCCGAATCCCAACGCGCCCACAGGTGTGGAGGAGACGCTCACGGTTGTGGAGAGGATCGTCAAGGGAAATCCCGACAGCGTCGTGATCGTCGATGAGGCCTACATCGACTTTGGCGGAACAAGCGCGCTTCCCCTGATCGATCAATATGACAACCTGCTGGTCGTGCAGACATTCTCCAAGTCCCGCTCTATGGCGGGTCTCCGCGTGGGATTTGCCATGGGGAGCAAGAAGCTGATCGACTACCTCAAGGATGTGAAATTCTCTTTTAATTCCTATACGATGAACCTTCCGTCCATCGCGATCGGAACGGCGGCTGTAAAGGACAGGGAATATTTTGAACAGACGACAGCGAAGATCGTAAAGACCAGGGAGGCCTTTAAAGAGGCGCTTTCGGAAATGGGATTTGTCTTCCCGGATTCCAAGGCAAACTTCGTATTTGCTTCGCACCCCGGCTTCTCCGGCGAGTACCTTTATCAGGAGCTCAGAAAGAGAAAGATCGTGGTCAGGCACTGGAACAAACCCGGGATCAGCGAGTATCTGAGAATTACGATCGGCACGGACGAACAGATGGAAGCCGTGGCGAAGGCCCTCAGGGAGATCACGGCGACACCGGAAAAGTAAAGGACAAGGTTTTATGGAAAGTTTAGCAGCTTGGTTTGCAGCACATCTCGGAAAATATATATCGGCCAAGGCAGTTGTTTTCTTTGTGTCTCTCATGCCGATTCTGGAATGCAGGGGAGGCCTTATCGTGGCGTCCCTTCTCGGGGTCAATATTGTGGAGGCAATCCCGATCTGCGTGATCGGAAATTTCCTGCCGATTCCGTTTATCCTTCTCTTCATAAAGCGAATCTTCAAGTGGCTCAAGAAATTCGGCCCCACAGGGAAACTGGTTTTAAAGCTTGAAAACCGGGCGATGAACAAGAGCGACGCCCTGGAAAACGGAGAATTTATCGGCCTTATGCTCTTTGTCGGAATTCCGCTTCCGGGTACCGGCGGGTGGACGGGATCCCTGGTCGCAGCCCTCCTGGATGTGGACTTCAAGAAAGCCCTCATCGCGGAAATCCTGGGAATCCTGATCGCGACGGTGATCATGTCGATCGTATCCTACGGCCTGCTCGCTCAGATCCTCTGAGCGTCCCTGTAAGCTTATAAAGGACGGAATTACTCATGTATGAAAGCTACCGAAGCTTTGCTTCAGTTTATGACGAATTTATGGATGGGACGGATTACGCGGAGACAGCCGACCGGATCCAGGACCTGATCACCCGCTTCGGACTGTCCAAGCCCACGCAGAAGAGAACCGGCGCAAGTGAAGCGAGGGATGTCCTTCTTGCGGCAGAGAAGAATCTGGTCGTGGACCTGGCCTGCGGAACCGGAAAGCTGACCGAGATCCTGGCGGACAGAGGGTACGATGTAATGGGGATCGACCTCTCCGAGGAGATGCTCCAGATCGCGCTCGAGAGAAGGGACAGGATGCGCCACAGGACGCTGTATCTGTGCCAGGATATGAGAGAATTTGAGCTCTACGGGACCGCCGGAACCTTCATCAGTACCGGGGACAGCGTCAATTATCTTCTGACGGACAGGGATATGGAGACGTTCTTTAAGAGGGTAAACACCTTCCTGTTTCCCAGGGGGATCTTTATCTTTGACTTTAAGACGCTCTATCTCTACAAAGAGGTGATCGGAGACAGAACGATCGCGGAGGACAGGGACGACTGCTCCTTTATCTGGGA
Source organism: Lachnospiraceae bacterium (assembly GCA_003447895.1). Lineage (GTDB taxonomy): Bacteria > Bacillota > Clostridia > Lachnospirales > Lachnospiraceae > CAG-791. The sequence continues at coordinate 2,127 of DLYC01000260.1, forward strand.
CAACTGGTTCGATGAAGAGACAAACATCAATGAGTACGATCTGTCCCTGTTTATCAAGGAGGACAGAGAGGACCCGGATGACAACCGGTTCCGGAAGTATCAGGAAATACACAGGCAGCGCGGCTATACGCTGGAAGAGATGAAAGCGTTTGCTGAGCGCGCGGGCCTTGAATGGATCACGGAGGCGGACAGCGAGACTATGGGACCTGTCACGGAAAAGAGCGAGAGGATCCTGTGCGTTGTGAGGGAGAAGGACAAGAAACTTCCGCCCGGAGTCATTGGAAAGTGAGAGGTGCTTGGATATGATGATCGATTTTGTGAAAATGGAAGGGTGCGGCAACGATTACGTGTACATTAACGGCATCTCGCAGAAGATCCCGCAGGAGGAAAAGCCGGAACTGGTCAGAAAGCTCAGCGACCGCCATTTCGGCATCGGCGGTGACGGCGTGATCTTCATTAACGGATCCCAAATTGCGGATTTTGAGATGGAAATGTATAACGCCGACGGAAGCCGCGGAGAAATGTGCGGAAACGGCATCCGCTGCGTCGGAAAGTTTGTCTATGACTTCGGCCTCACGGATGAGACCAGGATCACGGTGGAGAGCTTCGGAAAGATCAAATACCTGACACTCTATCCCGAAAACGGCCTTGTAAAGAAGGTGAGAGTCAATATGGGGCCTGCCATCCTGGAGGCGGAAGAGATTCCCGTCCGGTACGCAGAGAGCGAGACGAGAGAGCTTGTGCTCGAAGACGGAGAGAAGATCCGGCACGCCGTGATCGACGCGCCGCTCGAGATCGGAGATGAGATCATGAGAGTTACGTGCGTGTCCATGGGAAATCCCCACGCGGTCCTCTTTATGGACAGGATCGAGGATCTTCCCCTCACGGAGATCGGTCCTCTGTACGAAAATCATGTCCGTTTTCCCAACAGGATCAATACGGAATTTGTCCGGGTGATCGATGAAGGCCATGTGAGCATGCGGGTCTGGGAGAGAGGATCCGGAGAGACGCTGGCCTGCGGCACTGGCTGCTGCGCTGTCGGGGTTGCCTGCGCCCTGAACGGGAAGACCGGAAATAAGGTTCTGGTGGATGTCCTCGGCGGACAGCTCGAGATCGAGTGGGACAGAGAGAGCAACAATGTCTGGATGACAGGGCCTGCCAGAACGGTCTTTAAGGGGCAGGTGGACACAGAGGCATTTTGAGAGCCTGACCGGGACAAAAGATAGTAAGAATCGGAGATTTGTGGTAGACTAAACAGATACTACGGAAAAGAAAGGTGGACTATTATGGGTATATTACAGCAGTGGAGAGACAAGGCTTATGACGAGAAAGCCAACAAGGGCGATCTGCAGCGCCTCTGGTCGGCATATTTTGCCAAAGAGAAAGAGATCTACGCGCAGCTTCTCAAGAACCCCGATGAGGTTGTGAAGGGAACCGTCAAAGAGCTCGCGGAGAAATTTGACGTAGACCTGATGACAATGGTCGGTTTCCTCGACGGCATCAACGACTCCCTCAAGGATCAGAATCCGATCGACGATATGGAAGAGGATACCGTTGTCAATCTCGGCTTTGACAAAGAGCTCCTGTACAAGAACATGGTCGCGGCCGGCGCGGACTGGCTCTATGACCTCGAGGAGTGGAAGACGATCTTTGATGAGGACAAGAGAAAAGAACTCTACAAAGAGCAGAAGGCGAGCGGAACGGTGATCAAACCCGCCAAGATCTATCCCAATGATCCCTGCCCCTGCGGATCCGGCAAAAAATACAAGAAGTGCCACGGCAGAAACCGCTGAACGGAAAGTGCCCGGCGCCATAAAGTTTCTATAAACGGTCGTTTATAAAAATTTTATGGTGCCGGGCACCTTTTTTTAAATATGGGTTCTTCCGCAGCAGAGTCCGCCGCCACCGCAGAACAGGTTCAGGAACATATTGAGAAGGCAAAGCCTCAGGCACCAGCCGCCCGAGTCGTAAGTCTGGACGTAGGTGTCCCGCCTGTCCTGATAGCCGTACCGGCCCCTGGTGAGCTGGGTCACGAGATTCTGGTAGGAGTAATTGTTGGGCTCCATATCCGCAGCGATCTTGGCGAAGTCGAGGGCCTGCGCGTGGTTTCCGAGTCCCGCGTGGCAGATCGCGCTGTAATAATACCAGACAGCGCTGTGGTCCTTCACGCCGCTCAGGACATTCAGCGCCTCATTGTAATGCCTGCTGTTGATATAGTTGGCAGCGGCCCTCAGATAGCGCTCATCGTCAGACTGCGGTGCCGAGTTCTGCCCGGCCTGGTAGTAGCCCGCAAAGCCGCCGTTAAAGAAGTCATTAAAGAAATCTTCCCAGTTTGTATAGAACTGTCCGTTTCCGCTGTAGCCCGAACTGTAAGGATTGCCGCCGCTGTATCCCGAGCCGCTGCTGTAAGGGTTGGGACCTGCGCCCTGAGAACTTCCGGAAGAAGAATAGGGGTGCTGGCGCTCATAGATGATCTGCTGATAGGCCTCCTGAACCAGCTTAAACATTTCCTCTGCCTTTTCCTTGTTGGGATTGTTGATATTGGCATCGGGATGATACTTCTTACTGAGCGTGCGGTACGCTTTCTTGATGTCTTCATCTGTGGCATTTCTTTCGACGCCCAGAACCTTATAGGGATCACTCATCTTGTGCGGTCCTTTCCTTTGGATTATTCTGCTCAGCCGGTGTCGCAGCGGGGCCTCCGGCGTTCTTTACGACTTTCGCTTCAAATTTGCACCATATTCCAGCATACAATACATTTCGAAGGATATCAATATTTTCCACAATAGGCAAGGTCTCAAACGCGGCCGTGCACTCCGAAATGGTCATTGTCAGGATCCCCCGGACATAGGAAGCGAGATCCGGCCTGTCCTTAAGGGGCGCCAAAGGATTGAAGCTTCCCGTTCGGACGTCCTTTTCAAGGTCATCGAAGGCATCCAGGATATAGATATATTTTCCCAGATAGTAACCGGTCCTTCTGAGCGCGGGGCTCCACTGATCCCCCCGATAGTCGAAGATTTCCGCCATGAGATCTCCGAAGATCCCTCCGGCGCGGTCAAGGATCGCCGCGGGGGAGCAGGCTTCCCCGGAGGGAGCGGTCCCGCCCTGAGGACTTCCGGACTCCTTTTCGAGCGCGTGAAGTTCATCCAGCTTCCCTGCGATCACGGAAGCTTTCGCGCTGTAGAGCTCTTTCGCCTTCTCGTTTTTATTCTTAAGGACCTGCGCCATGAGCTTCTTTTTCATGTCCTTCTCATCATTCCAGTCGTCAAGGCAGGAATAGTAGGAGAGAATGATGCCCATGTCCGCGGCGTAACGGGTGTATTCGTTCTGCCTTGTCGGGTGTTTTTCAAAGGGGTGCACGATACAGCGCACATTCTGCAGCCGGTCCTGCGGCTCATAAAGGCTTGTGAGCAGGAGCGCGAGGAACACGGTGTCATAGCTGAGCGTCAGCCGCCCGGTCTGCCCGTAGGACTCCTTGAGGTCCATGCACATCCCGCAGTAATAGGATCTGTAAAGATGATATTCCCGGATCCTGAGATCGGGCTCATTGACGACCACATATCCAAACATCGCACGGCTCCCCGGCCTTTGAGGCCATTCTCCATCAGCTTTTGTAAGTTCAGTTTCGGTTCAGTTCCTTATTATAACCCACCGCGGTAAAAAATGACATGAAAAATGGCCGATCCGAGTCGGCCATGACGAACTTTTCTATCACTTTTTTCCGCAGCTTTTCCGGACAGCCTTCTCGCGCGGGGAGCGCGGGTCAGCTCTTTTTGTGAAACTCGAATCCGCATTTGGGGCAGCGCACCATGATGTGTCCCTTTCCGCGGGGGATGCGGATCTTCTGGCTGCACTGCGGGCATTTGTAAATGTGGTAATCCTTAAAACGGGATAGATTGCTGGAGATGTCGGAGAAATTTCCGAGAAACCTGTCCCTGAGCTGAAGGAATTTCTGGTTCTCCGCGTACCGCCTGGAGATATTGCGGGAGAACATCCTGAAATACAGGACTACCAGGATCAGGAGGGTGATCGGCCCCGACAAGGGAATCCTTATGAACATGCCCAGAATGATGAAGATCAAAAGAATGACCGACATAAAACGGGATAAGCTGTCAACGCCGTATCTGCCCTGCATAAATTTAGTAAAACGGTATTTAAGGTCGTTAAGCATACAGAAAAACCATTTCCTTTTTGAATAAACGGTTAAGAACACAACAGGACCCGCTCCGCGAATCTTATTCGTCTCCATTTTAGTTTACTGGCGTATGAATTCAAGAAACAAAAGGAAAAAAGAGTATTAAAAAAATATAAATCAGAAGATCAGGCCGGTGATAAAGACGGCTGCGCAGCAGGAGATCGCGACGACAAACAGATCTCCCTTGTACCAGGCGGTCAAAAGACCGACGATCAGCGCCGCGATTCCCGACCGGATGTCCTCTGTCGCCGTGATGATCGCGGGAAAGGTCATGACGGCCAGTGTCACATAAGGGACGTAGTACAGGAATGACCGGAGCCACCGGTTGGTGATCTCCTTTCTGAATACCAGAAAGGGGAGCATCCTGATGCAGTATACTGTCAGGCACATGATCAAAAGAGAAGGATAAACGCCCGGATTCATAGTTACCTCCATAGTTACTGTTTGGTATCCTCGATGGGATGAAGAAAGGCAGCGCCGCCCGCGATCAAAAGCGTCAGGATGATGACCTTGAAACCGCCCGAGATGTTCCGAAGAACAGGAAGCACAGAGAACAGTCCGCTGGCCGCCATGGAGATCACGACAAGTCCGGCGATAAAGCGGTCTTTTCTGCAGGGCGGAATGATGATCGCGAGAAACATCCCGTAGAGGGAGACGCTAAGCGCGTTTACAGCCCAGGCGGGCATGATATTTCCCATCAAAACGCCGAGGACGGTCCCCGTCGTCCAGCCGGTCACTGACACGACTGTCATGCCATAGGAATAGAACGGATTCAGATATCCCCTGACGGCTGAGGAGAGCCCGAAGATCTCGTCCGTGATACAGTAGGGAAGTAAGAGCCTGTGTATAAAAGGAAGATCCGGACTGAGCTTTTGCGAGAGCGAGCAGCTCATGAGGAAATAGCGGAGGTTGACCACAATACAGGTCGTGATCATCTCGATGATCCCGGCCGATGACTGAATCAGTCCGATCGCGGCAAATTCGCCCGCCGATGCGACCATTCCAAAGGACATGAGGCCTGCCTGAAGGGCGGTCATGCCTATTCCGCGGGCCGTGATCCCGAGGGCAAAGGAGACGGCAAAATAGCCCATACAGATCGGGATTCCGTCTCTGAGGCCCCGTACAAACCAGGCCCCGTTCCCTTCGGAAGCTTTAAAATTCGTCGTTTTTTTAAGAGTTTCTGTCATTGTGATTCATTATTTATGATAGAATGTTTACGTTGCGAATATAGATTATACCATTTATAGATTCATTCTGCACAGAAGAATGTTACAAATGACCCAAAACTATTGCGGATCATTTTGAAAAGGCATTTTCCGCTGCGGAAGGAAAGTGAGGAGAATATGCTTCCTTCAGATCCCGATATGCTGGCCTCTTTTCTGAACATGAAACTGAGAGACCACTACGAATCGCTGGACAAACTGTGTGATGACTTGGAACTTAATAAGGAGGAGATCGTAAGCAGGCTCAAGGAAGCGGATTACGACTATATCCCCGCGAGAAATCAGTTTGTCTGAACGACGCAGAGCCCTGCGGCATTGACAAAAGCGCCGGCGGTGTCTATATTTTGATAATATGACGCCATAGCGGACAGGTGTCTTTGACAAATTTGTGAGATCCGCCTTTTAAAGAAGAAGGGCGATACTGAAATACCACTGCAAGGAGAGATGAAAATGCGAAAAATGCTCGCCAAAACCTATGATCCTCAGGGAATTGAGGACCGGATCTATCAGAACTGGGAGGAAAAGAAGTACTTCCACGCCGAAGTGGACCACAGCAGAACTCCCTTTACGATCGTGATCCCGCCGCCGAACATCACAGGGCAGCTCCATATGGGACACGCGCTCGACAACACCATGCAGGACATCCTGATCCGATGGAAACGCATGCAGGGCTACAATACCCTTTGGCAGCCCGGAACGGATCACGCGTCCATCGCGACGGAGGTCAAAATTATCAATAACCTCAAGGAACAGGGGATCAGCAAGCAGGACCTGGGCCGCGAGAAATTCCTGGAGTACTGCTGGGACTGGAGGAAGGAGTACGGCGGAAGGATCGTCAACCAGCTCAAAAAGCTGGGCTCTTCCTGTGACTGGGACCGCGAGCGCTTTACAATGGACGAGGGCTGCAACAAGGCGGTCACGGAAGTCTTTGTCAAGATGCACAAGAAGGGGTGGATCTACAAGGGAAGCAGGATCATCAACTGGTGCCCGGTGTGCAACACCTCTATTTCCGACGCGGAAGTTCAGTATGAGGAGCAGGCAGGGCATTTCTGGCACATCAAGTATCCCCTCATCGAAGAGGACGGTTCTGTGTCAAAAACCACCTTCCTTGAGTTTGCTACCACGCGTCCCGAGACTATGCTCGGCGATACGGCTGTTGCCGTGCATCCCGAGGACGACCGCTATAAGGAACTGATCGGAAAGTATGTGTGGCTTCCTTTTGTGGACAGAAAGATCCCGATCGTCGCGGATGAGTACGTCGACAGAGAGTTCGGAACCGGTGTCGTAAAGATCACGCCCGCCCACGACCCCAACGACT
>DLYC01000114.1 GCA_003447895.1 Lachnospiraceae bacterium
GCCTACCTGGTCAATCCGCTGGCTGTGATCCTGGAGGAAAACATCTTCAGCGGTGTCCGGAAAAAGAATGTGCGGTGGATGCTGTCCGTCTTTGTGGCGATGCTCGCCGTGCTGTCGGTCATCGTTGTGCTCTTTATCATGCTGATCCCGCAGCTGATCGAGAGTATCGCGCTCCTTGTGAGCAATATGGATGTCTATATCAACAGTTTAAGTGAGCTGATCCAGGGGCTGAATATTCCGGGCCTTGACATTCAGACACAGATCACGCAGTTTCTGGATTCCTCGGAAGACCTGATCAAGACGGGGACGCAGTTCCTCAGCACCTCGCTCCGAAGCATTCTCACTGCCTCGAAGGGAATCGGCAAGAATATCGTCAATGTGTTCCTGGCGCTGATCCTCTCCGTGTATCTTCTCGGATCCAAGGAATCGATCAAGGCGGGGAGTAAAAGGCTTCTCAAGGCGCTTCTTCCCGACCGCGGATACGAATATACGGTGACTTTTCTCAAGCGCTGCAACAATATTTTGGTGCGCTATATTATATTCTCTCTTTTGGACGCGGCCATTATCGGCGGTGTTAATGCGGTCTTTATGGCGATGGTGGGCATGCAGTATGTCGGGCTGGTCTCCGTTGTGGTCGGGGTCACAAACCTGATCCCCAGCTTCGGTCCCGTGATCGGCGGTGCCATCGGCGCCTTCATCCTGCTGCTGGTCAACCCGTGGCACGCGCTTATGTTTATTGGATTTACCTTGGTGCTGCAGACTTTGGACGGATATGTGATAAAGCCCAAGCTGTTCGGCGACTCGCTCGGAGTTTCCGGCCTTCTGATCCTGATCTCGATCATTGTTTTCGGCAATATCTTCGGGGTCATCGGCATCCTTCTGGCAATTCCGCTGGCCGCGATCATCGACTTCTCCTACGAGGAATACCTGCTTCCTTATCTGGAGCGGAGAAAAAAGATGCTGGAAGAAGAGGAACAGGAACCGGAAGAAAAACCGGCGAAAAAAGAGAAAGAAGCAATAGAAGAAAAATCAGCAATAGAAGAAAAATCGGAATCAGAAGAGAACGATGCGTGAGTTTAGGGTGCCAGGCACCATAAATTTTTTATAAACTCCGGTTTATAGAAATTTTATGGTGCCTGGCACTATTAAGAAAGGAGGAGGGGTATGCAGTTGCTACAGGCTGAAACCGGATGGAGTACGCTGCAGCTGATCGATCTGCTCATCCTGATCATGATAGCGAGCGGCATATTCGGGTTTATTTACGAGGAATTGTTTTACAGGATCGACCTTGGATACTTTGTGAAGAGGGGCTCGACGTTCGGGCCCTGGATTCCCATCTATGTATTCGGCGGCGCCGCCTACACTTTGCTGGTCTATCAGTTCAAGGATAAGCCGTGGCAGGTCTTTCTTTTGTGTGTGGTCGTGTCCGGCATCATGGAGTATGTCACCGGGTGGGTCCTCTATGAGGTGTTTCACACAAGGCTCTGGGACTATAACACGGAAATTTGGAATTTCGGGAATATCAAGGGCTATATATGTCTTAGGTCCGTGCTGTTTTTTGGCGTGTCGGGGCTCCTTCTGATCTATATGGTCATCCCGATCCTGATCCGGCTGATGGGAGTGGTCGACCCGGGCGTCACGAAGATCGTGTGCCGGATCCTGGCAGTCACGTTTATCCTGGACTGCGTAACGTACCAGATCCTGAAAAACCGATTTAAGCGGAACGAACGGAGATAACAAATGGCTTTTTATGTTTGTATGGCCCTTGCGGTGCTTGTGACGATCCTTGTGATCATCAGTTACCTGAGCAGCGACAGTTTTGCAATCCGGTGGGAGTCGCCGATCCACGCGGTCCTCGCGGTGGCCCTCATCAACACCTGTATTCTCTATATACCGTGGTTTCTGTATTCGTGGCAAACGGAGGAGGGGGACTTTAAGAACAACCTCCTGATCCTGCCCTTTATGATCATCCGCCTCATGCAGACGGTCTCAATGGACGCCGATTACGAGGCGGCGCTGGATATCGCGAACCTGGCGCAGAGATCGGGCGCTTCTGTGCAGTTCCTTCGCTTTTACTGCATTGTGCTTTCCTATGTGAGCGTCCTCGTGCCCTTGTCCGGAATTCTGACGGTCATCGGCATTTTCGGAAACCGGATCGGCTATATGTTCACAACGGGGATCCTCTCGAGAAGGAGGAGATTCTATATTTTCAACGGAGTGGGTGAGAGGAATCTCAGGCTCGCCGAGAGCATATACAATCGCTGCAAAGAGAAGGGCAATGCCGGGGAGTGCGCTTTCCTTTTCTGCAATGTGAGGGAGGCGCCGGGCGCGCAGGCCCAGCGCGTGATCCGCGAGGTCAGAGGCTGGTACAGCGGAGACTACCCGTCTATGCTCCTTAAGACAGTCAGATTTGTGACGGGCAGAAAAGTCAACTATTTCCTTCTGGACGAGGAGAACCGGAACTTCAATGACGCCGTGTGGATCCTGAAGACGGCGGAGACGTTCTGTGAAGGAGAGGAGATCTTTCCTTATGCCGACCATGTACAGGTTCATCTGCTCCTTGACAGCGACCAGCTGGACAATATCATGGATACGCAGAAGAAGTTCGGGATCATGTTTAACAGCATGAACACTTCCCGCCTGTACGCGATGGATCTGTTTGAGAAATGGCCCCTGTTCATCGGTCAGGAGGACGGGGAAGCCCGGGCGGAATTTCTGGTCATCGGGAGAGGGATCATTGCGGAGAAGATCCTGACAAGCGCGGTCTGGCTGGGACAGATGGGCAGCTGCTCGTTCCGATTCAGCTACATCGGAGATGACGCGGATGTGCTGGAGGACAAGCTCCGCATGACCTATCCGGCCCTCTTTGACCCGGAACTGGCAGGCGGGGAGAGGTTCGATCTCTTCTTCGAGAAAGTTTCGGAGGACTCGAAGCTGGAGCTTCAGAACCGGGACATCCTGGATGTGGACTACGCGGTCATCGCCGGCGCCAGCGACGAAGAAAATGTCAAAATAGCGATGTGGCTAAGGACCTGGCTTGCCAGGAGAAAAGAAGAGGGCGCCGCGCAGCCCCTGATCGCTGTGCTTGTCCGGGACATCCGAAGGGCCGAGCAGGCAGAAAAGCTGCGGATTCAGGAGAGCCGGGAGCCCTATGACCTCCATGTCTTTGGCGCGGAGGCAAGGCTCTTTACGGCAGAGAAGATGCTGGACGAAGAAAAGGCGCGAAGCCTCGAAAAGATCCAGGTCTCCTACAGCCTGGACGGGCCTTCGCTCAATCCCTCCGAGAAGGACCTCAAAGGCGCTCGGAAAAGCCTCAATCAGTCCATCTACAATTACCGGAGCACGGAGGCGAGTCTTCTGTACGCGGTAAACCGGCTCTATGATTCCGGGGCGCTGAGAGAATACCTGGTCAGAAGGGACAAAGGGGAAAGCGCGCCGGCAGGCGATTCTTCCCGGGCAGGGCGGAAGGCGGAAGTGGGCAATACTTTGGCCGCGGCGCCCTTGAACGCAGACTATTCGGCGTACAAGCAGTCCCGGTTGTGGCGGGAAGCTGTCCTTGAGAAGAAGCTCCTCGGCTCTGCAAAGACCATGGAGGAGATCCTCTCGATCTATGAGGAGAAGACGGCGGATCGGGCGCTTTTGGAAGAGCTGGCAAAGACCGAGCACCGCCGCTGGATCGCCTATATGGCGGTGAACGGATGGATCCGGATGCCGATCGACCGGCTCCGGACCTGGAAAGAGAAGCACAGCGGGTCCAATAAGGACTATCTGAGAATGTCTCACGCATGCATAGCCGGCTGGGATGAACTGGAGACCGTCGCCGGGATCATGACGGACAACAGCGATCCGGACCGGAACAAGCGGCAGGACAGAAACAACGTATCGAGGCTCAAGTGGTTCTTATCCTGATTCACAGGGCCTTACGCACCTGAGTGCAGATCGCAGCGGAGAAATCGCATTCGCGACTATCTCCTTGCGTGCCTCGGCGCAAAATGTTTCGACATGGAGGGAAAAATGTCTATACTAGCCGGTTTTATGGTGCCGCACCCGCCGATGATCGTCCCTGCGATCGGGCGCGGCAGTGAGAAGCAGATCGAGGCCACAACCAGGGCCTACGAGCAGGTCGCGGAGGAGATCGCGGCGCTTGCTCCCGACACGATCATCATCACGAGTCCGCACTCGGTCATGTACGCCGATTACTTCCATCTCTCGCCGGGGAAGAGGGCTCGCGGCGATTTCGGGCGCTTTCGCGCGGCGCAGGTGAGCTTTTCGGAGGAGTACGACAGTGAACTCGTCGCGGCGGTCACGGACATGGCCCGCAGCGAGGGCTTTCCCGCGGGCGTCATGGGCGAGAAGGACAAGCGCCTGGACCACGGGACCATGGTTCCGCTCTACTTCATCCGCCGCCGATACGGGGGCGGCAAAATCGTGCGCATTGGGCTCTCCGGACTCCCCCTGACAGAGCACTACAGGCTGGGACAGATGATCGCGAAGGCGGCAGAGCAGCTCGGAAGGCGCGCCGTGTTCGTGGCGAGCGGAGATCTCTCCCACAAGCTTCAGGACTACGGGCCTTACGGATTTGCCAAAGAGGGACCCGAATATGACGCGCGGATCATGGACGTCTGTTCGCGGGCTTCCTTCGGAGAACTCTTTGATTTCGACGAGACTTTCTGCGACCGCGCGGCGGAATGTGGCCACAGGTCCTTCGTGATCATGGCGGGCGCCTTCGACGGCCTCAGCGTGAAAGCGACGAAGCTCTCTCACGAAGATGTGACGGGCGTCGGATACGGGATCTGCACTTTCTATCCCGGCGGCAGGGATGACAGCAGGCTGTTCCTTCGGAACTATCTGGCGTCGGCGGCGGACAAGCTGGCGGCGGCGAGAGCGGCGGAGGACCCCTATGTGCAGCTTGCGAGAAAGACGGTGGAGAGCTATATCCTGCACCGGCAGAGGCCTCAGATTCCGGCGGATCTTCCCCCGGAGATGACTGAGAGGCGGGCCGGCGCTTTCGTATCGATCCACGAGCACGGAAAGCTGAGGGGGTGCATCGGCACGATCTCAGCCGTGCAGGACAGCCTGGCGAAGGAGATCATCGAAAACGCGATCAGCGCTGCCACAAGGGACCCCCGGTTTGACGAGATCCGGGCGG
>DLYC01000092.1 GCA_003447895.1 Lachnospiraceae bacterium
ACAGGTCGAATGCAGAATCGTGCAGATTCACCATTGATGGTTATGTGTGGAGCCAGGAAAAAGACGGATATGTGAAAGCCGGCACCAGGAGTTATTATTTCGGCAGGGAATATTTCAGCATGTGGTTCGAAATGACAGGACGTTCTCTTTATACGAACGAGGAAGATCCTGCACCGCTTACCCTGAACTGCACGAGTATGGCCGAAGGCTGGACGGATGAACTGGATCTGGAATTCACAGTTGGGACATGGGAAAATGAAGAGCTGTCAACGATACTCGATGATGACCGGTATCTGGTCAATAAAGACGGCGGCAAATATACCATTACCTTTTCGGAAGAGTATCTGAAATCCCTTGAGGAAAATGAGGATATTAAGAGTCAGCATCTTCGCGTCACAGCAGATCTGTACGCCAAAGGTGTGGAACACACTGAGGACAACAGACTGAATGAAACGAGTGTGGATGTCTATATTTACTGTCCCATAGCTGAATACCAGACAGAGCAGGACCGCTATATGCTGGTCGGAGACAATGGCACTCTGGGGGGACCGGGGAAGGTCCATGTTCAAGATTCGGAGCATCCTGCCGGACCTACCATAAATTACAGAGTTTTAAATGTCGAAGTGATCAGCGACGAGCCTCTTGAAGGGGCCGGCGGCAATGTCCTTTCCGATCTTACATTTTATGAATACGGAACAGAAGGCTCTGATAATTATGTAAACAGGTGGAGTTACACGGCAGAGCACTGCGGTAAAGCGGTGTTAAAAGTCACTTATGAGGACATAAAAGGGCAGGAGCAGAGCTACGAATTCACCGTTTACGTCACCGGTGACAGACGCAGACCGGAAATTCGTATCGCAGACGGATCCCAATACGGCCTTCCGGGGACATCCAAACAGCTGAAAGCAGTGATCCTGCATGATACCGTTGGTGACACGGAGCAAAAGGAGGATGACCTGCATTATGAGTGGAAGATCATCAGCGGTGAGTATAATGCATCGATAGAGGAAGATGGTGATCAGGCGACCGTGACGTTCCGTGATCTCGACGATTCTGAGAAGGAGTGGGCTGAGACACATAAGGACGCATGGGGGAACGATTACGAATACAATGAATCAGTCATTGTCGAAATGATCGTGTATACGAACGGAGAAGATGGTAGAAGGATCGAAGTTGGAAGAGACAATGTGTTCCTTCAATCGATGCAGGACTATTATACTGTCAAGATAAACGGGGCTGACGAGTCCCTGGGCATCGGCGAGAGCGAGGATGTCACAGTATTTTTAGCAAAATATTCCTATTTCGGCCGTTCGGACAGCCAGGAATATGAAGTCGTGCCGAATGCGCATTTTAAGGTGGAAGACAATAATTCCTACTATGTTGATGTTACGGATGATCACGGAAATCCGATTGGCAGCAGAGACGATGCAGATGGTAATTGGGGATATCAGGATTCTGAATATACCACCGGAAGTGAATGCACCTTCACGCTTCGGCGTCTCATAGCAAATGATTGGCATTTTGGCATTTCAGCTGAATATACGGATGCCGATGGAAACAAACAAACAACAGAGCCGACCATAATTCATCTTCGCAAGGCTGAAAGCGATCTGTTCTTCGAGAACCCGGAGGATGAGCTGAAGAACAACGAAGAAAAGACATTCCGGCTCAATGCAGACAGCCTTGGCGATCTGGAGTATGAGATCGATTATCAGGTCGGCCGCCTGAAGAAGGATCCGTACGGTAAGGATTCCTTCGAAGTATTCATGTACAAGGATGAGGAGTACACGGTCGATCCGGATGACCGGTCCATTAAGATCAATGGTGAGAAGGCTTGGGACGCCTTAAAGCGCTATGCCGGCGATCAGACCGGTTTCGATATCCGGGCAAGCCTTAATATTGTTGATAAGACCGGAAACCAGTGGGGATGCATTGGAGAAGCTTTCTGCCATGTTGAAATGATCGAAGCGGTCAAAAAACCGCGTGAGGTCAGTTATGCGGTTGAGACGACAGGGATCAATGAGTCCATGGGCATCGGGGAGCGCAATGAGATCACGGTAAAACTGCTCAAATACTCCTACTACGACGATTCGGAAGAGGCAGTATGCGAAGTCGTACCTGACGCGCACTTCAAATGGGGATATGACCCCCATTCGATCGAGATCAGGGATGCAAACGGAAATGTTGTCGGCAATACTGATGAATATGGAGAGTATCAGGATTCCGAGTATTCATCAGGGGGCGAGTGCACCTTTACGATCCAGCGCCTCACAGGGGATGAAAGTTATTTTTCCTTACAGGCTGAATATACGGATGGTTCTGTTAATGACTATGGTGGGTACATAATCTATACGGCAGATGCACCGGAGTTCTATCTGTGCGAGAGAGAGCTGGATGTCTTCTTTGATAACAAAGAAGACAGACATGAGCTTAGAAGCGATGAGGAAAAGGCCTTCCATCTGAATACAGACAGCCTTAGTGACCTGGATTATGTGGTCGAGTACAATGCCGGATACCTGGAGAAGGATGAATACGGTGCCGAGAACTGGAGATGGGTCCTGTTTAAGGGAGATGAAGAGTACTGGGATTATAAAGTTGACCAGGAAAATCAGAACGTGATCGCCAGCGGTGAGAATATATGGAAATCCTTACAGCTGCAAAATAGTGAGAACAACACTGACTGGACCGGTTTTGACATTCAGGCAATCGTATATCTCGTCCGGGACGACGGATTGACGCGCTTAGGAGACACCGTCTGCCACGTTGAAATGGTCGAGTCGACCAAAAAAACGCAGGTGCTGGAAGTGGATCCGGAACGCATAATGCTGCCGATCCTCGAGGGGGCGCAAATCCATGTCACGGGAGCAGAGACGGCAGTGACTTTTACCAGCAGCGACGAAAGTGTGGTCAGGGTCGACGTGGTCAACGGAGTCGGGTATCTGACACCGGTCTCATTGGGAACCGCCACTATTTTGGTGGAAGCAGAAGAGACAGATGAGTATAAAGCAGCAAGTGTCCCGGTAAATGTGCAAGTCGTCAAACAGCAGCAGCCGGTCAGCATAGGGATACCGAAGACGAAGGTAGCGATCGGAGATACAGTCCAGCTGAAAGCTAATGGAGCACAGGGGAGAGTAAGTTATACTGTATCCCCCGATACGCCGTACGCGACCGTCTCAAGAATCGATCTGGTCACGGCGAAGGTCACGGCGAAGAAAGCCGGAACTGTGTCGATTATCGTCAGTATACCAGAGACAGATCAGTACGAAGCATATTCAGAGACCGTTAAGATTACGATCGTCCCTGCCGCGACATCCAGCCTGACAGCAGTCAACCTGGTGACCGGCATCAAGCTGACCTGGAAAGCGGTGGCCGGCGCGAGCGGCTATAGGGTCTATCGCAACAATTCACTCATTGCAACACTTGCAGGCAGTAGTAAAGTCACATATACAGATAAGAAAGGAAACACGAACGGCAGCAAGTATGTGTACAAAGTGGTGGCATACAGGACCATAAACAACGTCAAATATGCCAGCACCAAATCCAAATCGGCAGCGATATATCGTGTTGCCAGGCCTGCGATCACTTCCCTGAAGAACAGCAGCTCCAGAAAGATGACGGTGAAATGGGGAAAGAACACAAAGGCAAACGGTTACGAGATACAGTACTGCTTAAAGAGCAATTTCGCGAGCGGCAGGAAGACCGTGACCATCAGTAAGAGTTCGACTATCACCACGACGATCAAAAATCTGCTGAAGGGCAAGATCTACTATGTCAGAGTGAGGACTTTCAAGAAGGTAGGCGGGAAGAAGTATTACTCCGCATGGAGCGTGATCAGGAAACTGAAGATCAGTAAATAAGAGAATCAAGGGATCATCTTGTGATTGACTTAAAGGTGCTGCCCCGGCCGATCAGTCGGCCGGGGCAGCAACTTTTTGGTTGGGAGATCATGGGGAGGGCTCAGGATTCTCAGAAAAATATTGAGATGGAGAGTCCTTCCGTGATAAAATGATTTGTCGTGCGAACGCAGATTTCGGAAACCGGCTGAAATAAATCGTTTTTAAAGGAGATAAGTATAAAATGAAATTAGGCATCGTAGGACTTCCCAACGTCGGGAAAAGTACATTGTTCAACTCACTGACAAAGGCGGGCGCTGAGGCGGCCAATTACCCTTTCTGTACGATCGATCCCAACGTAGGCGTAGTAGCTGTACCGGATCAGAGGATTAAGCTTCTGGGAGAACTGTACCATACCAAAAAAGTGACGCCGGCAGTGATCGAATTCGTTGACATTGCAGGACTCGTAAAGGGTGCCTCCAAGGGCGAAGGTCTGGGAAACCAGTTCCTTGCCAACATTCGTGAAGTGGATGCGATCGTCCACGTCGTCCGGTGCTTTGAGGATGACAATGTCGTGCACGTGGACGGCTCAGTAGATCCGGTGCGTGATATTGAGACGATCAATCTGGAACTCATCTTTGCCGATCTGGAGGTCCTTGAGAGAAGGATCTCAAAGGTTGCCCGGACAGCAAAGATGGACAAGGAAGCCGGCAGGGAGATGGTGCTCCTTAAGAGGATCAAAGAGCATTTGGAGGACGGAAAACCAGCGTCGTCCATTGAGCTTACGAGCGACGAAGAAGAAAAGTGGTTTGCAGATTACAATCTTTTGACGGCAAAGCCCGTGATCTATGCGGCGAATGTCTCTGAGGATGATCTCATGGATGACGGCGCCTCCAATAAAGGCGTTGCAGCGGTGCGTGAATATGCAGCTAAGACAGGCTCGGAAGTTTTCGTGATCTGCGCCAAGATTGAATCAGAGATCGCTGAGCTTGACGACGAAGAGAAGGCCATGTTCCTGGAGGATCTCGGAATCTCGGAATCGGGCCTCGACAAACTGATCAGCGCCAGCTATCGGACACTTGGTCTTATGAGCTTTCTGACAGCAGGAGAGGATGAGTGCAGAGCGTGGACGATCAAGATCGGAACAAAGGCTCCGCAGGCCGCCGGCAAGATCCACAGCGATTTCGAGCGCGGGTTTATCAAGGCGGAAGTTGTCAACTACAAGGTCCTTCTGGAGGAGGGATCGCTTGCGGCGGCTCGCGAGAAGGGGCTCGTCGGAATGGAAGGCAAAGAATACGTAGTAAAGGACGGGGATGTGATTCTGTTCCGCTTCAACGTATAATATTGGCACAGGCAGGAACCTGTGTGAAAACATGTATCCTGGAACCGGGCTTTCGAAGCCCGGTTTTTTATTGCCTGTTTCACCTTATAAAAGGCGCGGCGGGAACTGGCGACGGAAAAGTGTCGGAAATTCTGCCGCTTTTGTCGGATGTTTCCGAATAATCCTGCGGAGCACCGCAAAAAGCCAACATTTATTGGCAAAAAACTGATGAATACTACAATTTGTAGTTTGTCAATGTGATTTATCAGAATGACAGAGTAGAAAATCGGCAATATTTTGGCGGAAAATTTAGCAAAATTTAAGAATAGAAAAATCCGCCGGGAACGTTTTCTTGTGCTATCATAGTACAAGAAATATAAAATGATGAGGGAGTGTGGGCTTTCGTATGGCAGATATGATGGGAGATATGGATATTGCTTTTCCGAATTTGGGGATTTATCTGACAAACGTCCCTAAGACCATCATGATCGGCAATTTCGGGATCGCACTGTATGGAATCGTTATTGCGATCGGCATGCTGCTGGGGCTTACGCTGGCTGCGAAGATCGCCGGGCTGTCCGGGGAGGAGCCCGACACGATCTGGGATCTGGCACCGGGCCTTCTCATTTTTTCGATCATCGGTGCCAGGATCTACTATGTGATCTTCATGTGGAGCTACTACAGGGAGAATCCCGCCCAGATCCTCAATATCCGCGGCGGCGGACTGGCTATTTACGGCGGCATCATAGCCGGCGCGCTGACTATCTATATTTATTGTAAAAGGAAGAAAAAGAAGTTTCCTCTCATAATGGACATCGTGATCTATGGGCTTTTGGTCGGTCAGATCCTTGGCAGATGGGGAAATTTTTTCAACCGCGAAGTGTTCGGCGAGTATACGGACGGTCTCTTTGCTATGAGGCTTCCCGTAGTTATGGTCAGGGAGAGAGACATATCCCCTATGATCGCCGCACATATGACGGACGGCACCAACTATATACAGGTGCATCCCACGTTTCTCTATGAGGGAATGTGGAACCTGATGCTTCTGATCCTTCTTTTGATCTATCGCAGGCACAAGAAATTTGACGGGGAGATCGCGCTGATGTACTTTGCCGGATATGGGATCGGCAGGGCAATCATCGAATCGATCAGAACGGATCAGCTCTATATTACAGGAACGACAATTCCGGTCTCTATGGTTCTGGGAATTACAATGGCGATTGTTTCTCTGACTGCCATAGCGGTTATCAGAACGAAGATCGGAAAGGCTGAGAAGACAGCCGAATAAAGAAATGGCTCGATCTGTGAGCCTTGAACAGGACTAATGAGCGGGGATCGTAAACATCCCTCTCGCTTCGTGTACGCACTTTTTCCGCCAAAGTATTGAAAAAGGGCGGTGCAATTGGTATGATTGTGTGGAAAGTGGTGCAAAGTGGAGGGAAGTGCAACATGTTCATGGGAGAATATGCTCACTCTCTTGACCCTAAAGGGAGAGTGATCATTCCGTCCAAGTTCAGAGAGACGCTCGGCGACAGGTGCGTGATCACGCGCAGCCTGGATCCCTGTCTGTGCATTTATGCCATGGAGGACTGGGAGAAATTCGTCGCGCGCCTGAATGACATTCCCTACAATGTGAAGAAACAGAGACAGCTTGTACGCTTTTTCCTGTCGGGCGCCAATGAGGCGGAGCCTGACAGACAGGGACGCGTGCTGATCCCTGCCAATTTAAGGGAAGCCGCGGGAATTGAGAGAGACGTGGTTCTGGTCGGCGTAGGATCCAGGATCGAGATCTGGAGCAAGGACGCCTGGGAAGAGAACATGTCCAGTGAAGAGATCAACGACATAGCAGAAGAGATGCTGGGGAACGGATTTGAAATTTGAACATAAGTCAGTGCTTCTTGAGGAAGTGCTCGATAATCTGGCAATCAGGCCGGACGGCATATATGTTGACGGGACTTTGGGAGGCGGAGGACATTCCTTCCATATTCTGGAGCGGCTCACTGAGGGCGGAAGACTGATCGGGATCGATCAGGACACCGACGCGATCGCCGCGGCCTCGGAGCGGCTGTCCTGTTACGGAAGCGCCGTGACGATTGTTCATGACAACTACGAACATATCGGAGAAGTGCTCAGGGATCTTGGGATCCCCGCGGTTGACGGTATTTTACTCGACCTGGGAGTCTCTTCGTACCAGCTTGACAATCCGGAGCGCGGGTTTACTTACAGAGCAGACGATGCGCCTTTGGATATGCGCATGGATCAGAGCAGCTCCCTTACTGCCGGTGAAATTATCAACACCTATCCGGAAGAGGAACTGGTAAGGATCCTTAGGGAATACGGCGAAGAGCGCTGCGCCTCAAGGATCGCGGCCGGGATTGTCCGGGAGAGGGCGAAGAAGCCCCTGGAGACAACGGGCGAACTCAGTCGAATCGTGAGGGCGTCGATTCCCGCAAGAATGCGGGAGAAGGGCGGAAATCCGGACAAGAGGACGTTTCAGGCATTCCGCATTGCCTGCAACAGGGAACTGGATGTGCTTCGCGACTCGCTCGATACGATGATCGATCTGTTAAATCCGGGCGGACGGCTCTGTGTCATCACCTTCCACTCGCTGGAAGACCGCATCGTGAAGAATGCATTCCGCAGGAATGAGAATCCCTGCACCTGCCCGCCGGAATTTCCGGTCTGTGTGTGCGGCAGGAAACCGAAAGGAAAAGTGATCACCCGAAAGGCGGTCGCCCCCGGCGCGTCGGAGCTCAAGGAGAACAGGCGCGCGGCCAGCGCCAAACTCAGGGTGTTTGAAAAGACAGACGTTTCAGGAGGTAGTTATGATCAGGGAGAGTAAGAGCCCCGGCCGTAACAGGAAATCAGGGGACAATGTGATATACAGTGAATCTTTTGCCGGCGACAGAGGACCCTATGTAAACGGTTCGGCGGCCCCGGATGATTTCTGGTCAGAACGCTCCATGGAGGAAGTTCACAGGAGCAATAAGGACATCCGCCTTGCCGCCCGAAAGAGCCGTGAGCAGGCGGTGCAGATGAACTTCCGCTTCGTCATGTTCATGGGTTCGCTCATCTTTCTTATGACGATCTGCCTGATCGGCTATATCAAACTGAAGTCCGATATATCGGAGTCGAACAAGGAGATCTCGTCACTGGAAACGGAACTTACGGAGCTCAGGGCGACCAACAACGAAGTATATAATGAGCTGACCGGAAATATCGACCTGGAAGCGATCCGCGAGATCGCGATCGAAGAATTCGGGATGCAGTATGCAGATCAGGACCAGATTGTGGTATACTCTGAATCTAAAGGCGATTCCGTCCATCAGATCGCGGATTTAGAAGACTGATCCGGCAGCGGGGCTGCTGATAAATCGGTACGGTGTATACGAAACACGGAAAAGTAAGGGAAAAAAGTGAGCAGAAAAAGGGTAGTTAAAGGGAAAAATACCCGCGGAGGAATCAGAAGGTTCACTATTAGTATGCAGATCAAGCTGGTGGTACTATTATCTATAGTGCTGCTGGCTTTTGTGTACTTAGGGGGCAGAATTTTCCTCATCAACCGGGACAACGGGCAGGCCTATACGATGCAGGTCCTTTCGCAGCAGGCGTATGAGAATCAGACGATCCCTTTCAAGAGAGGGAAGATCATGGACTCCAAGGGAACGGTTCTCGCGGACAGCCAGCTGGTCTACAACATCATCGTAGATGCCAAGCAGATCAACAGCAAGAGAGAGCTCTATCTGGAGCCGACTCTTGACGCTTTGGAGCGCCTTGGAGTCAACAGAAACCGGATCAAGGAGTATATCACCAACAATCCCGACTCGCAGTATTATATCGCGCTGAAAAATCTCCCCTATCAGGACAAGAAAGAATATGATGAGGAGATCGCGGCCGGGATCGCACGGGAGAAGGAGGAGGAAGTCGCGCCGGAGAAACAGGTCTACAGCAACGTAAAGGGGATCTGGTTTGAGAGCGGCTATGTGAGATTCTATCCCCATGGAAATCTGGCGTGCAACGTTCTCGGCTTTTCGGGAACCGGAAACGTCGGGACCGGAGGCCTGGAAGAATACTACAACGATACCCTCAACGGCACGGAGGGAAGAAAATACGGCTATCTGGACGAGGGCTCCAATGTGGAGCAGACCATGATCGAGGCCAAGGACGGAAACAACCTGGTCCTGACGATCGACTCCAACATTCAGAGTATCGTGCAGAAGTATCTGACCAAGCACGACGAGGAGTACAAGAATTTTGATCATCCCGGCAACGGGAGCAATAACGCGGCGTGCATCGTGATGGACGTCAACAACGGCGATATCCTTGCTATGGCGGGGACACCGTTCTATGATCCGAACCAGCCGTCTGACCTGGCGGCTCTTGTCGGCATGCCGAAGCTCGACGCAAATGATGAGCCGGCGGATTCCTGGCTCACTTATACGGATCTTCTCACGATGTCGGATGAGGATAAGCCGCGCTATCTGAACGCGCTTTGGAGAAACTTCTGCATCAGTGATACCTATGAGCCAGGTTCCACGGCGAAGCCGTTTACGGTGGCGACCGGACTTGAGACAGGAACGATTGATCCGGATGACACGTTTTACTGCAACGGATTTAAGTATGTGGACGGATTTGAGATCAAGTGCCACAACCGGGAAGGTGACGGGCTCTTATCGGTCTCTCAGGCAGTAGAGAGATCCTGCAACGTGGCGCTTATGGAGATGGCGTTCCAGGAGGGGAAAGAAAACTTCACCAAGTTCCAGAATATCTTCAATTTCGGGCTTAAGACAGGCATCGATCTTGCGGACGAGGCCAGGACAGACAGCTTTATGTCCGACTCGACCATGACGGATTCCATGCTCGCGACGAATGCTTTCGGGCAGAACTTCAATGTGACGATGATCCAGATGATCACAGGGTTCTGTTCTATGATCAACGGCGGCAATTACTATGAGCCCCATATAGTCAAGAAGATCACAAGCCCCGGCGGCACCACGATCAGGACGATCGAGCCGAGGCTCCTCAAAAAGACGGTTTCCGAACAGACCAGCGAACTGATCAGGGAGTATACGATCCAGGTCGTCGAGGGGGAATACGGAACCGGTGAAACGGCAAGACCCGCCGGATACAGGATCGGCGGAAAGACGGGAACTGCGGAGACGATCCCGAGAGGAAACGACGAGTACGTCGTATCCTTTATGGGCTACGCGCCTGCGGAAGACCCGCAGATCGCAGTCTATGTAGTTGTTGACAGAGCAAACTTTGAGAATCAGGACGACGCGACTTTTGCAACTGTTATCGTTCGCAGTATCATGCAGGAAGTGCTTCCTTATCTCAATATTTATATGTCAGAGCCGGTGACGGACGAGGAGCGGGAAGAACTCGACGAGCTCGGGCTCGCCGTAACCTATACAGGCGATGAATCCCCGGAGAAGTGGGAGAAAGAGGACTAGTATGCAGAGTGGAATGAAGTACATTACGGTAATCTTACCTATGCTGATCGCATTTGCTGTCAGTGCCGTGTCAGGGAAATTCCTGATTCCCTTTTTGGTGAAGATCAAGGCGGGACAGACTGAGAGAACGGAAGGACTTCAGAGCCATCTGAAAAAGACCGGTACGCCGAACATGGGCGGAATTATGATCCTTCTCGGGCTGGCGGCGGGAAGCTTGTGTATGGCCGGCAGCTGCCCTGAAGTGATCCCGATTCTGATCCTGACAATCGGATTTGGTATAGTCGGTTTTGTAGATGATTATCTCAAAGTGATCCATAAAAGCTCTGACGGACTTTCGGCCAAACAAAAACTTGTGCTGCAGATCCTGATCGCTGCGCTCGTTGCTTTCTATATCGTATATGTCAGCAAGGTTGATCTGGCCATGAAAGTTCCGTTTGTTCCCGGCGCGTTTCTGGACCTGAAGCTGCTTGGGATTCCTGCTTTCCTGTTTGTGTCTGTAGCTACCGTGAACGGCACAAATCTCACTGACGGCGTGGACGGGCTGGCCGGCTGCGTAACTGTGGCAGTAGCGCTCTTTTTCACCATCGCGGCAATCTTTTCGGGATCCGGCGCGGCTGCATCCGGCGGCGCAATGATCGGAGCCCTGCTCGGTTTCCTTTTATATAATGCGCACCGCGCGAAGATCTTTATGGGAGACACGGGTGCCCTGGCTCTGGGAGGGTTTGTCACTGCAATGGCCTATATGCTTCAGCTGCCGCTTTTTATCCCGATCGTCGGAATTATCTATGTGATCGAAGCGGTATCGGTGATCATCCAGGTGACTTACTATAAAAAGACAGGCGGAAAGAGATTCTTCAGAATGGCCCCGATCCATCATCATTTTGAAAAAGGGGGCTGGGGAGAAGTTCGGGTTGTCGCTGTTTTTACGATCATAACGGTGATCATGTGTGCTATTGCGATTTTGGGCCTGTGGGCTTAAGATGATAAAACAGCCGGACAGTTCCGGCACTTCAGCCCGCTCTGCGGGCTTTGACGGCTGACATTTTCGGAAAGATACAGGTGTAATGGGCGGACTGATTAAGAGAGTGAAGAATATATTCGGGGAGAGAAGAGGACTGATGGACTACAGTCTTCTTTTCATTGTGCTGTTCCTTCTGGGGTTCGGGCTTGTCATGCTGTATTCCACGAGTTCCTATGACGCGCTGGTGAACCACGGCAGTTCCACCTATTTCCTCGAAAAGCAGATGCTCTACACAGGCCTTGGACTGGGGCTTATGGCGTTCGTGTCCAAAATCCCCTATACCTTTTGGAAAAAGACCTCTCTGGCGGTGTATATCATTTCGATCGTTTTGGTCGCCCTCGTCATTCCGTTCGGCGTCAAAGTAAACGGCGCGAAGAGGTGGCTCAAATTCCCTGTGATCCCGATGCGCCTTCAGCCGGCGGAAGTGGCCAAGATCGGCGTCATCATCTGCTGCGCCATGATCATCGAATGGCTGGGCAGAAGGCGGATCTCCAGTATTCCAGGGTTTCTGCTCACAATGTTTCCCGCGGTCTTTGCCGGAGTTCTGATCTGGAAGATCACGGACAACCTCAGCTCGGCGATCATCGTTGTCATGATCGGCTTTGGAATGCTGTTTGTGGCAAGCCCGGACTATCTGAAATTTTTTGCCATGGGAGGCGCTGCGGTCGGAGTGGCTGTCCTGTGGGTCAGGCATGTCGTCAACTCGGCGGACACACAGTCCCTGGATTTTCGAAGCGAGAGAATCCTGGCCTGGCTCGATCCGCAGGCTTACGCGGGAGGAAAGGGATACCAGACGATCCAGTCGCTCTACGCGATCGGATCGGGCGGAATCTTCGGGAAAGGCCTTGGACAGAGCATGCAGAAGCTGGGCTTTATTCCGGAGGCGCAGAATGATATGATCTTTTCGATCATCTGTGAGGAACTTGGTTTGTTCGGGGCAATCAGCATTATGCTGATGTTCGTCCTTCTGCTCTGGCGGTTTATGATGATCGCCAATAACGCCGATGACTTCTACGGCGCTATGCTTGTCGTGGGCGTAATCTGCCATATTGCTGTTCAGGTCATCCTCAACATTGCGGTCGTTACGAATACGATTCCGAATACCGGTGTTACGCTCCCGTTTATCAGCTACGGAGGATCTTCGGTCTTCTTTCTGTTAAGCGAAATCGGAATAGTCATGAGCGTGGCGAGGGGACTCAGTAGAAGAGAGCTCGAGAAAATGGGAGAGGACTGAGAGGAATGACGAACAGAGAGACCGACAGGGACAAGAGCACGGGGCCGGGCACCGGGGATCCTATAGAGGAATCCTTCGCAAGTCCGGAGATCGACAATATAGAGTCTGATTTCGGGGATCTGGACATCAGTGACCTGGAATTCGGAAACATCGGCCGGTTATCGGATCCTGAGCCGCGGGAGGCGGAATCTTCACAGGATGAACAGGCGACAGAACCGTCTTCCGGCAAAGAGCAGGGACAAAGGAAAGAGCCTGCCGAACCGGAAAAAGACGCGGGTGAAGAGGCGAAGGACCGGGGCGAAAATATGACCGATCAGGCCAGGGGCGGAGACGCGCCCGTAAAGAGCGGCGGGGAAACGCCGGAGACTTCTGAGGAAACGACGAAGCCTTTGGAGGAGAGCCCGGGGATTCCGGAGGTAAACCCGAAAACTCCGGAAGAAAGTCCAAAGACTCAGGAGGAAAAGCCGGAGACTCCGGAAGAAACGCCAAAGAAGCGGGACAAAGAGCCGCAGGCGGCCGACGGGGACGCCGACATGAAGATCCGGGTCAGTAAGAAAAAAAAGCGGGTGGAATCCGGGGACGGAGACAGGAAGCGCGACCCGGAGAAAGAAGACGACGGCGATCACAAGGCCCGCCGCGTCAGGAAAAGAAAAAAACCGGTTCCGGAGCCGGAGTACGATGACGAGGAAGACGAGGAACTGGAGGAGGAGAGGGCGAGCAACCGGGCCTGGCTGATCTTTCTTCTTGTGAGTTCCCTGGTCGCAGCAGCAGTCCTCGGACTCTATTACGGATGTACAGTCAGGAGTGTCACGGTAAAGGGAAACACGCTTTATACCAGCGAGGAGATCGCGAAGTATGTGATCAGCGATGATTCGCAGCTGCGGCACAATACAGCGTTTCTGACCGTGCTCTATCACACGCCGTTTGCGCCGCCGATTCCGTTTATCGAAAAGACGGAAGTTGTGCCGACAAGTTATGACGCGATCGAGATCAGGGTGAAGGAGAAGGAACTGGCGGCCTATATCCCGTATGGCGGACGAAATATCTACTTCGACGCAGACGGCATCGTCATGGAGAATTCTCCGCTCACAGTAAAAGGTGTGACCTATGTGACCGGAATCACCCTCAATCAGGCGGAGATCGGAATGCCGCTTAGCTCAGAGAACAGCGGCGGGCTCATTCTGATCCTGGATGCCCTGCAGATCCTCAGGAAGTACGAGATCAAGGCGGAGAGCGTCGTTCTCACCAAGAGCGGCGGCGTCACAATGTTTATGGACAACATCCGGGTGATCCTGGGGCGGAGTGATTTTGAGCTCAAGATCGCCAAGATCGCACAGCTTCGTCCCTATCTGGAGGGGCGCGAGGGGACGATCGACCTGACGAATTACAGCTCGTCGGACCAGAATATCATATTGAAATAATTTTGTAAAAATATCTAAACATCCATTGATTATTTCAGAGTTCGATTGTATTATTAGTTACGTGAATATTTATTTTTTAATAAGGAGGGGCCAACCGTGCTGGAAATCAAAACAAACGATACGGAACCGGCTTGCAAGATTATAGTCGTTGGCGTTGGCGGAGCAGGCAACAACGCTGTTAACAGAATGGTAGATGTAGATGTAACAGGTGTTGAATTCATCGGTGTGAATACGGATGTACAGGCTCTGAATCTTTGCAGGGCTCCCAGACTCCTGCAGATCGGTGAGAAGCTGACGAAGGGACTTGGTGCCGGAGCACAGCCTGAGGTTGGCCAGAAGGCGGCTGAAGAGAGCGCTGATGAGATCCAGCAGGCGATCAAGGGCGCTGATATGGTTTTCGTAACCTGCGGTATGGGCGGCGGAACCGGAACAGGCGCAGCACCTGTCGTTGCCAAGATTGCCAAGGATATGGGCATCCTGACGGTCGGTGTAGTCACAAAGCCTTTCAGCTTTGAGGCCAAGAACCGCATGCAGAAGGCGCTTGTCGGAATTGAGAATATCAAAGAGAACGTGGATACCCTGATCGTGATCCCCAACGACAAGCTTCTCGAGATCATGGACAGAAGGACAACCTTCCCCGAGGCTCTCAAGAAGGCGGATGAAGTTCTTCAGCAGTCCGTACAGGGAATTACAGACCTGATCAATGTTCCCTCGATCATCAATCTGGACTTCGCGGATGTCCAGACGGTCATGAGAGACAAGGGAATCGCGCATATCGGAATCGGCTACGGAAAGGGCGAGACGAAGGCTACAGACGCTGTCAAGATGGCAGTGGAGTCCCCTCTTCTGGATACAACAGTCAGCGGCGCTACGGATGTCATCATCAATATCTCCGGCGATATCTCCCTGGCAGATGCTTCCGACGCGGCAAGCTATGTTCAGGATCAGGCAGGTGATGATGTCAATATCATCTTCGGCGCTATGTACGATGACAGCAACACGGATTCCTGTGATGTCACGGTAATCGCGACCGGCATCGGAAGCAAGGATTCTGTCAAGAACAACTATGTGCCCTCTTATTCCAACAGAGCGAAGAGCACCGGCACATACAAGAATCCTCAGAGAAGCAATCCGGGACGCAGCACATCGACACAGAGCACGACCGGCCCCATCAATACAGGAGTGATCAAGAGCAATGTCAAGCAGGAAGACATCAACATTCCTTCCTTCCTCAGACAGCCTCCCAAGAGATGAGATAAAAATTGTCAATAACACTTGACAAATGACCGGCTGCCCGAATATAATAATCGGGCAGCCGAAATTTACGGGGATATAGCTCAGTTGGGAGAGCGCTGCGTTCGCAACGCAGAGGTCACGGGTTCGAATCCCGCTATCTCCACGAATCATGGAAAAGAGAAAACCATAATGACGGAATCCGTCATTATGGTTTTTTCTTTTAAACTCATATGGGAAATCACCGCCAGAATAAACCGTCCCGGTCAAAAATCAGAAAATTGTGGATAAATAAAGTGCATTTTCTAAATGTTTTCCACAGAATAATCCACATTATCCACTTTTTTGACAATTCTTCATGTTGACCGGTAAAGTCAATTTCGAAACAGGGAACGGATACCGCCACGGTCGGATCCGCCGCTGCCGTCCTCACTGTCCTCCTCGTCGATCTCGTCAAAGATCGAATACTTTCTGGCGTTGACGTAGTTGCTCCCGAGGACATTCAGGACATTTCTGACTTCTTTCGCGGTTGCATAGCCGCACTGCAGAAGCTGCGGGTCGGGATCGTGGCCGTCGAGATAGTAGAGCGACCTCTTTCGGATCAGTTTTTCTCCGCCGGTCTCACCGAGCAGGATCTTGGAGCCGGTGGGATTTGCGACCTTCATGCAGACTCTGGCGGGAAAGCTCTCCCTGAGTCCCCGAAGGCAGGTTGGCTCTGCGGAGGCCAGGATCAAATGGATGCCGAGAGGCCTCGCCAGCTGCGAGATGCGGAGGATATAGGCCATGGCCGCCTGCCTGTTGGAGCGGAAGAGCCTCTGGTACTCCGTGATCATGATGATGCGGTGTTTCATGTGGCCGCCCCGCTCGTTAAAGCGGTAGATATCCCGGCAGCCGGATTCGTACAGAAGGTCATTTCTCCTGTCGATCTCCGCGCTCATTTCGGAGAGCATCGCCATGGTCTCTCTGACCGTGCCGCACACATGGCAGTAGGGGAGGATGGCGTAATCGTCGAAGCTGAGATTGGACGAGGAACAAAGGTAGAGATCCACGTCGCCCGGAAGCTGCCGGATGAGGATACTCAGAACGAGCCCCTGGAGGAAGTCGGACAGGCCGCTTCCCGGCGTCCCTCCGACCAGGAGGTTCGGACTGTAGGTGAGTTCTGCCATGACGCATTCCCGGTACAGGTTCATGCCGATCGCAAGGGGGATTCCTTCGGAGGAGCTGTATTCCCTGCTGGTGAGAAGATCGCCGAGCCAGACCTCGTCGTGGCGCCAGGGAACGTCAATGTAGATATGTCCGTCCGCGCGGTATACGCGGATATCGCGCCGGTAGAAGATCTTCCGGTAAAAGGGCTCCAGTTTGGAAATCCGGGTGGCGCTTCTCTTGTCGGCGGGAATGATCCCGAATCTTGTCATCATGGGGCCCTGGACACAAACGTCGACCGTGCCGTATACGTTGTTCTGCGCCCAGAGGTCGATCAGGTCGTCAATGTACGGCGTCATAGCCTGATCGTTCCATATTGTGTGATGTCTCAATAATTCCCCGGCTTTGGGGAGTATAAAATCTGCCATATCGATCTCCGGTCCTCGAATGTCGGCACACACTGCGCGCGCCGGTATTTAGGAATTATATCATGTTTGGAGATTTACTGGTATAATAAAACCCGGCGGATCCGGATCTGAGGACCGCGTGTCTTCGCGCAAAGCGCTTCGACAAGGAGGGCAGAGTGAAAAATCACTCTGATGAGCTGATTTTTCACTCACAAGGTTTGCGGCGAAATGCCTCAAACCTTGCGGGATCGCATCGGAGAATTTGCCTTCGCAAAATTCTCCTCGCGTGTCTTCGCGCAAAGCGCTTCGACAAGGAGGTAAGTATGATCAGACTGATAGGACTTGATCTGGACGGGACTCTTTTGACCCGGGACAAGAGACTGACCGACAGGAACAAAGAGGCCCTTTCGGAAGCGTGGAAAAGGGGAATCGAAGTGGTCCCTGTCACGGGAAGGCCCCGCTCGGGGATTCCCCGGGAGGTGACGGAACTTCCTTTTATTCACTATACGATCACGTCAAACGGCGCCGTCACCTTTGACCGGAAGGCGGGAAAGGCAGTGAGAGAGCGGTATATGACGGTCCCGACAGCCATATCCGTCCTTGAGAAGGCCCGGGGAGACGACATCATCAGGGAATACTTTACCGGCGGATTCGGCTTTCATGACGAGAAGACAAGGGAACTTCTGCGCGAGAGGTTCGGGAAAACGCCCGTGATCGGGTACCTGCGGCAGAGCAGAAAGCTGGTTGAAGATTTCCGCGGCAGCATCGAAGAGGTGCGGGAAGGAATTGAGAATATCTCCATCATGTGCCGGAGTCCTCTGAAGAAAGAGGAGATCCTCGGGCAGATCCGGGACATCCGGGGGATTCGGATCATTTATCCCTGGCCCACGGACCTCGAGATCACATCCGACAAGGCGGACAAGGGGGAGGCCCTCCTTGAACTTGGCAGAATGCTCGGGATCGGGCGGGATGAGATCATGGCAATGGGGGACGGAAACAACGATCTCGGGCTCATGAAAGCGGCGGGCCTATCCGTGGCGATGGGAAATTCGGACCCTGAGATCCTGCAGGTTTCCGATTATGTGACAAAAGACAACGACCATGACGGTGTGGCGGAGGCGATCCGTCAATACGCGCTTAGTTAAAGCGGGAGTCGACAAGGAGGTAAGTATGTACGGTGCAATACTGGGAGATATCATAGGAAGCCCTTACGAATTTGACGCGAACAATATCAAGACCACGGAGTTCAGCCTCTTTTCGGAGAGATCCGAATACACCGATGACAG
This sequence comes from Lachnospiraceae bacterium, assembly GCA_003447895.1. Lineage (GTDB taxonomy): Bacteria > Bacillota > Clostridia > Lachnospirales > Lachnospiraceae > CAG-791. Next base: position 18,353 of record DLYC01000092.1, read on the forward strand.
CATCATGACCTGCGCGGTGGCGGAGGGCCTTCTGGACTGCGGAATCGACGCGGACGACAAGACGATGTCCGAATCGATCATCCGGGCGATGAAGAAATACGGAAACCGCTATCCGTTCGCCGGCTACGGGGCCAATTTCAGCATGTGGCTGGAGCAGGAGAACCCGAAGCCCTACAACAGCTTCGGAAACGGAAGCGCCATGCGGGTTTCGCCTGCCGTCTGGCTCTGCCAGGAGGATCTTCACAGAATGCTCCATATCGCGGCGGTGACGGCTGCGGTCTCCCACAACCACCCGGAGGGAATCCGGGGCGCCCAGTCCGTGGCCGCGGCCATTTTCATGGGGATTCACGGCGCCTCCAAGGAAGAGATCCGGAACATGGTCTCCAAGGCGTTTGGCTATGATTTGTCCAAAACCTGCGATGAGATCCGCCCCGGCTACCATCACGTGGAGTCCTGCCAGGAAACTGTCCCGCAGGCCTTTGCGGCTTTCCTGGAGGGAGAGAGCTTCGAAGAGGTGATCCGCCTCGCGGTATCTTTGGGAGGCGATTCCGACACTCTGACAGCGATCGCGGGAAGCATGG
>DLYC01000300.1:0-1090 GCA_003447895.1 Lachnospiraceae bacterium
CTCTCGTCGTATTTGACATCGAGCGATTCGCCAATGCCGCGCACGCGCACGGAGTTCCGCTCATCGTCGACAACACATTTGCCACTCCCATCAACTGCCGGCCCATCGAATGGGGCGCAGACATTGTGACCCACTCCACGACCAAATATATGGACGGCCACGACGCGACGGTCGGCGGCGCGATCGTAGACGGCGGCAAGTTTGACTGGATGGCTCATGCCGATAAGTTCCCCGGACTCACAACCCCCGATGACTCCTATCACGGGATTACCTATGCGACAAAGTTCGGCCTCGGCGGCGCTTTTATCACAAAGTGCACGGCACAGCTCATGAGAGATTTCGGTTCCATCCAGGCGCCCATGAACGCGTTCCTCTTAAACCTCGGCCTGGAGTCCCTGGCTGTCCGCATGCCCAGGCACTGTGAAAACGCGCAGAAAGTTGCCGAATTTCTCAGGGACAACGACAAGGTTGCCTGGGTAACCTATCCCGGACTTCCCGGCGACAAGTACTATGAGAGAGCCAAAAAATATATGCCTGACGGAACCTGCGGCGTCATCTCCTTCGGTCTCAAGGGCGGCAGAGCTGCGGCGGAAGCATTTATGAAGCGCCTGAAGGTTGCCATGATCGCGACCCATGTCGCGGATGCCCACACCTGCATCCTCCATCCCGCCAATTCCACGCACCGCCAGCTTTCTGACGAAGAACTGATCGCGGGCGGCGTAGGACCTGACCTGATCCGTCTCTCCGTCGGAATCGAAAATGTGGGGGATATCATCGCGGATATCGCGCAGGCACTTGAATGATCATTTCCTCTTAAAAGTGGACACCGCTCCGGAAATTGCTTTCCGGAGCGGTGTTTTGCTCTGTCACCCTGATTTGTGTTCTCTCTTTTGCCGACATGCCCGCACAGCGGGCACAAGCAAGGGCATGAAGAAGACGCGCTTTGCGGGCTTCCAAAAATGCGAGCCTCGTTGTGCGAGCATTTTTTTTACTTTTTCCTGACGGAGGACGGAACCGACTCAACCCTGAACGTATTCCCTTCGATCACCATGCCTGTCAGGCGGTTTCCGTAGACGCAGCCTGTATCCAG
>DLYC01000300.1:1213-5837 GCA_003447895.1 Lachnospiraceae bacterium
ATCGACTTTCCGTTAAAATACAGCGGCATCCGATAGGGAGTGTGCCCCGTAAGCACCAGCTTCCCCTGATAGCTTGTATCGCGCCCCCAGATCAGCGTCTCCCGGCTGTTCTTCTCCGGGTCCTCATCCTCAAGACACGCGTGGACACAGAGAAATCTCTCGTCCACGTAGTAATAGGGCATCTGTTCGTACCAATCCCGGAACTCTTTGATCCTGTGTTTGTGCTCTATAAACGAAAACACGGTCTTCTCGCCACTGTTCCAATACCAGAGTTCCTTCTTTTGGCTTCGTTCCGCTCTTTCCGCCCCGGGATCTGTCGCATCGAGCATCATCTGCTCATGGTTTCCCCTGATCAGCACACATCTGTCGCCCATCTCTTTCTTAAGTCCCCGAAGATAGGCAAATACCTCATAGATCTTCGGCCCCCGGTCTATCGTATCTCCAAGGTTGATCAGCATGTCACGGCTCTTGTCAAAAGACAGCTTTTCAAGGAGCAGTCTGCATTCTTCATAACATCCGTGGATATCTGTTATAACCACTACGCGTCCGTTTTGCACAGCGATACCTCTTTTCGCTTCCTCATTTGTTAAGGCTCGCAGGGCGAGCCGCCGAGACGGATAAAAGAGATCATTCCATCTCAAACTCCACTTCCAGTCCCGGATTGGACTGCGCGGCCGCGGCGCACATATGCTGCATAGCCATCAGATATCGGGGCATACTGTCCCTCAGGTCTCCGCATCCGGAAAATGTGATCCTGCACCCTTTTCCGAACTCCGGCTCTGTCAGAACATCGTACAGCGCGTCCAGGTTTCTTCCGTACCACTCCGGGAGGGGCAGTCCCTGCTCGATCCGGTCGTGCAGCCCGGCCCGATCGGATACCCCACTCAGGTCAATTCTGTATTCTCTATTCATATCCGGCGTTCCTTCCCTTGTCATTTTCGGTGATCACCCGTTTCCGATATCAGTAAAGCTGCGTAAAGGACTCATAGTGGTCCTCCGTGTAATAGATCCTGCCGTCATCGGAGTAGATGAGCCTCTTGGCGCCCCGCTTTTTCTTTCCCAGCGTATCGATATCACATTCCTTGTAATTGCCGTCCGGAAGCAGTCCCTCATAGTTTCCGAAATGGTTTCCCCCTATGCATTTGCCGGGCGCGTAGGGTTCCAGTGACCCCCCGGTCCATCCGAGCTTCTCAGCCTCCTTCTTGGTAATGAAATTGGAAGGGAGTTTCCCGTAGGTGTGGATGTAAAGCGCCACGTCCTCTTTGGTCGTATAGCTTCCGTTTTCGTCGATCTGCTGCTGTCCGCTGTCCGCTTCCGGTGCTTCCGCGGTCTGCTGCTGTCCGCCGTCCGCTTCCGGGCTTTCTTCCTCCGACGGCAGATTCCCTGCTTCCGTCTCCTGTTCCGTCTCCGTCACAGAAACAAGCGTCGGGGCGCTCTCCTGCTGCGTTCCGGTGCCCGTGCCGTTTCCTCCCTGCCTGCACCCTGCGAGCAGCAGAACCGCCATCAGGGCCGCTATGAAAAGGCAGAGCCATCTGCTTCTTTTCCTGTACTTTGCCATAAATTTCCCTCCGTCCCCGCGGCACAGCGGTTTTACTCAAATATTCTCCGGATATCGGCGATCGTCCTGTAATCCGCTCTCTCGCTGATCTTGATGCCGTCACGGCTGTTGGATGCATGGACGATCCTGCCGTCTCCCATATAGATCGCTACATGTCCGTAATAACAGACAATATCTCCCGCTCTCGCCTCTGAGAGCGAAGCCACCCTCTTTCCTTTCTGCCGGATCGCCGCGTCATAATGAGGGAGGCTCACACCGAAGTGCTGATAGATCAGCATGACGAATCCGGAGCAGTCCGTCCCGTTTGTCAGGCTGCAGCCGCCGTACACATAAGGATTTCCCACAAACTGAAGCGCATATTCCACCACCTGATCGCCTTTCGTCTTCGCGGGCCTTGCGTCCGCTGTCCCGGAGGCGCGGGTCGCCGCTTTCGCGGTTTCTGTCTTCTTTTCTTCCGCCTCTTTGTTCTGTGTGCCGCCCGAGGATACCGCGCTCTGCGCATCCTGTTTCTTTGCAGTGCCGGATTCCGCGCTCACCCCGGCCTTCCTGCTCCTTTCCGGGTCAAGGGCTCCGTTTTTCAAAAAATAGTACTTTTTCTTTCCCAGCGTGAGCCAGCCGCTCTTCCTCTCCCCGTTTCTCATCAGGTAATAGGTGTGACCGCCGATCCTCAGCCAGCCGGTCATCATCACGCCGTTCTTTTTCAGATAATACCATTTCCCGTTGTACCTGAGCCAGCCGGTCTTTCTCGCTCCGCTCTGATTCAGGTAATACCAGCTGCCCTTCAGCTTGAGCCAGCCGGTCTTCATCGCTCCGCTCTTTGTCAGGTAGTACCACTTACCGCCGTCCTTGAGCCAGCCGGTCTTCATTCTTCCGTCCCGTTCGAGATAGTACCATTTGCCGGCATACTTCACCCAGCCCGTCGACGCCTTTCCCCCGCGCACGTAGAACCAGCTTCCGTCCAGGTAATGCCATCCGTTTCCCAGATAGCTGAAATCGTTTCTCCCGGCCGCAGCCGCGCGCGGCGCCGCGGCGCCGCTGCTCTGCCACACATCGGTGACAGCCGCCTGCGCCGGCACTGCTGCCGACATCAATATCATGATCATTCCTAAAATTGCTGCAAATCTTCTCTTCATAAGGCGCACTCCTGCTGTAGGATTTATGCCGCAATAGCGCATTTTCTATTGCCCGCGCCTTAATCATAACATATTTGTAACAATTATTGAATTATTTTGTAATTTTTATGAAATATTTATTTTTTGACTCTCTGCTCTTCCGCGCAGAGGCCTATCTCCTTGTCACAAACCACCTCTGGTTCTCCTCATAGAACAGGTTGACCTCCTGTCCCCCCACAACACAGGTGTACATAAGGCCCATTCCGCCCGCTCTGCGGCTGGCCCGCCGCTCGCACTTCTTGACGCGGTCGATCATATATTTGTGCCCGTCCTCCCAGGTGATCCGGCACGGCCTCAGAAAGCCCTCTCTGGTAAATTCCGCCAGAACGTCCACATAGACCTTCGCCGGATTGACGGCCTCGCCGTCACTTCGGATCCTCAGGGATCTGCTTCCCGGATCTGTGCCGCCTGAATTTGCGCCCCCCGAATTTATGCCGTATCCCTGCCGCCTTCCGCCTTCCGGTCTCGTCGGCTGCATTCCGTAATTTCTGAGCGCGTCCCTGCTTATATTCGTATCTGTATGAGGCATCTGTACTTCCTCCTGTCTTTCTTCCGTTTCCTGCTGCCTTTCCTGTTATACGCCCGTGCGGTTGCCTTTTTCAAAATAGCCGTGCGGGTGAACCACATGGGTCTGCGCGTCATCCGCCGACAGTACGGTGTCCACCTGCATAAGTCCCCTTCGGACCGCCTCGTAACCGAATCTGTTCCGGATCTCATCTACTGCCAGGTCCGCCCTGAGCTGCTTCTCCCTCCACTCCGGATCGGTAAAAATACTGAGCTGCCAGGGAAATCCCTCCGCCTTGAGGTGGGAGACCCTGACGCCTATGCTCCGGATCGGGCTTTTCCAATCATAATTCTCCCTGAAGAGCCTCATTCCCTCCTGTGCGATCTCCTCGGAAATATTGGTAGGCACATCGATCCTGTGCTGCCTGCTGAAACCGCTCAGAGTGCTGTCCCGGACACAGATCTCCACGACATCTCCCACAAATCCGTGATTTCTGAGCCTGGAAGCCACGCTTTCCGACAGCATATACATGACCATTCTCACATCCTGTTCCGTCGTCAGGTCCCTCGGCGTCGTGGTGCTGTTTCCGATGCTCTTGATCGGGGATTCGCCTCTGTCCGCCGACACCGGGGTCCTGTCTTCTCCCCTGGCAAATGCCGACAGGACCAGCCCCATCTTTCCGAAGATCCCGTGCAAAAAAGAGGGATCGGCCTGCGCCAGCTCTCCGATCGTAAGAATTCCGTATCGGAGGAGCTTTCTCCGGGTCGCTCTGCCCACGAACAGAAGATCCTCCACAGGACTTTCCCACACGATCTTCCGGTAATTATCCCGGCTGACCACCGTGATCGCGTCCGGTTTTCTGTAGTCCGATCCGAATTTGGCGAAGATCTTGTTCCAGCTGACTCCTATGCTGACCGTGATCCCGAGCTCCCGCCGGATCCGGTCCGAGATCTCCCGCGCGATCTGAAGGCCGCTTCCGAAGCACTCCACGCTCCCGGTACAGTCGATCCAGCATTCATCCAGCCCGTAGGGCTCCACCAGGTCCGAATACTCTCTGTAGACTGCCCTTGCCAGTTCTGAGAAACGAAGATACAGGTCCATCCTCGGAGGAACTATGACCAGTTCCGGGCAGACCTGTCTCGCCTCCCACAGAGCGGTTCCCGTCTTCACGCCCGCCCTCTTCGCTATGTAGTTCGCTGTCAGGATAATGCCGTGCCTCTGCTCCGGATCGCCCCCCACTGCCAGAGGCTTTCCGTCCAGCTCCGGATGATGCAGCATCTCCACGCTGGCGTAAAAGCAGTTGCAGTCGGAATGAAGGATCACTCTGTCCATAACCTGCCTTCCTGTCCTTCTCTTTATGATCGCCCGCCGGTCCGCCTCTTTGTCCGG
>DLYC01000115.1:0-1672 GCA_003447895.1 Lachnospiraceae bacterium
TCGGAATCCTTCTGTTTACGGCGATACTTTTGACAAGATGGCTTGAGAGCAACTTCTTTCAGCCGATCAATAAGCTCAACACGGCGATGAACAACATCCGGGACGGCAATCTCGACTATCATCTTCAGACCACGGAGGAGGGCGAGATCGGAAACCTCTACAAGAACTATGAGGACATGCGGCTCCGGCTCAAGGAGTCCCAGGAGGAGAAGCTTGAGAGGGAGCGGCAGAACCGGGAGCTCATCACCAACATCTCGCATGACCTCAAGACGCCGATCACCTCGATCAAGGGCTATGTAGAGGGGCTTATGGACGGCGTTGCCAATACGCCGGAGAAGCAGGAAAAATATATCCGCACGATCTACAACAAAGCGAACGACATGAATACGCTCATCAATGAGCTGACGCTGTATTCGAGGATCGACAACGACAAGATCCCCTATAATTTCCACAAGATCAAGGTGGCGGACTATTTTGGCGACTGCGCCTACGAGATCGGAATGGACATGGAATCCCGGGGCATCACGCTCAACTACTCCAATATGGTATCTCCGGATACGGTGATCATCGCGGATCCCGAACAAATGAAGCGGGTGATCAACAATATTGTCGGAAATAGTGTAAAATATATGGATAAGCCGGACGGAAAAGTAGATATAAGAATTCTTGATGAACAGGATTCCGTCAGGGTGGAGATCGAGGACAACGGGAAAGGGATCGCAGCCGAGGACCTTCCCAAAGTTTTTGACAGGTTTTACAGGACAGACTCGTCCCGCAACAGCGCGCAGGGCGGCAGCGGGATCGGCCTGTCGATCGTGAGGAAAGTGATAGAAGACCACGGCGGATATGTGTGGGCGACGAGCCGCGAGGGAGAGGGGACCTGCGTGCACTTTGTGATCCGCAAGTATCATGAGACCACCGACATGGACGATTATGTCGAGGAGTCATGAGAAGAAGCCCGCGCAGCGACAAGTAGGAACACCCTAAGACGGGAGAAAGTGGAGGTAATGCTGTAAATGAGTAAGATACTGATCATTGAAGATGAAGTTGCGATCGCGGATCTGGAGAAGGATTATCTGGAACTGAGCGGTTTTGACGTAAAGATTGAGAACAGGGGAGACAAGGGCCTTCAGACGGCGCTCAGAGAGGACTTTGACCTGATCATCCTCGACCTGATGCTTCCGGGAATTGACGGCTTTGAGGTCTGCAAGAGGATCCGCGAGGACAGGAATGTCCCGATCCTGATGGTCTCCGCCAAGAAGGACGACATCGACAAGATCCGCGGCCTGGGACTTGGCGCGGACGACTATATCACAAAGCCTTTCAGCCCCAGCGAGCTCGTCGCGCGCGTAAAGGCGCACATGGCCCGCTATGAGCGCCTTGTCGGCACCGGCCAGAAGGCAAACGATGTCATCGAGATCCGGGATCTCAAGATCGACAAGACGGCGAGAAGAGTCTGGATCAATGGAGAAGAGAAGAACTTCACGAACAAGGAATTTGATCTTCTCACTTTCCTTGCGGAGAACCCGAACCACGTCTACAGCAAGGAAGAACTCTTTGCCAAAATATGGAATCTGGAGAGCGTCGGCGATATCGCCACGGTCACGGTCCATATCAAGAAGATCCGCGAGAAGATCGAGTTCGATACCTCCAAGCCGCAGTATATCGAGAC
>DLYC01000115.1:1733-2444 GCA_003447895.1 Lachnospiraceae bacterium
ATCTGGGGCGTCGGATACCGCTTTAAGATCTGACGGAATTGTATGAGACTCGACAGATATCTGGCGGAAATGGGCGCCGGGACCCGGAGTGAGCTCAAAAAGGCGGTCCGGGCGGGGCGCGTCACAGTGAACGGAGAAAAGGTGAAGGACTCCGCCGCGCAGGTGGCGGAAGGCGATGAGGTCTGCCTGGACGGCAGGCGGATCGTCTATGAGCAGTATGTGTACTATATGCTGAACAAGCCTGCCGGTGTGATCAGCGCAACTTCGGATCCCCGGGAGAAAACGGTCCTGGACCTGATCGATGAAGGCGGGCGAAAAGACCTGTTTCCGGTCGGAAGGCTCGACCGGGACACGGAGGGGCTCCTTCTGATCACCAACAACGGAGAACTCGCCCACAGACTGCTGTCTCCCAGGCGGCATGTGGACAAGGTATATTTTGCCAGGCTGGACGGACCGGTGACGGAAGAGGAAAAAAGGCGGTTTGCACAGGGGCTTGTGATCGACGAGACGTTCACGGCCCTGCCGGCGGACCTGGAGATCCTGGAGCCGGCGAATGAAGTGAAGATCACGATCCGGGAAGGCAAATACCATCAGGTGAAAAGAATGTTTGAGACGGTAGGGAGAAAGGTCCTCTACTTAAAGAGGCTGTCCATGGGACCGCTCTGCCTGGACGGGGAACTGCCCGCCGGCAAATATCGCAGGCTGACACAG
>DLYC01000115.1:2538-11002 GCA_003447895.1 Lachnospiraceae bacterium
AGGGGAAATGTGGAGAGGAAGCGAACTATGCGATATAAAAAGGGTTGGAATTTCCTTTTCCCATTCATATTCATAATCATGATCGCCCTGTCAGGGTGTGCGGACGAAGAGGCTCCGGGAGGCGTGACTGACGTCTCCGGTGCCTTGTTTTTGTCTGAAAACGCAGGGGAAGGTGACGCGGAGAGCGCTCAAGAGAGCGGTGTCTCGGAAATTTCGGGCGCGCAGACGGATCCCGGGGTTACGCCGGCGGCGAAAGAGCTCAGCGAGGAGGAGTGCGCGGAGCTGGAGTCTTTTCTCAATGACACCGGCTGCTACGGATTTCTTCTCTCTGTCTACGAGAGGCCGCAGGACCTTGACGCGGAGCAGGTTTTCTTTGTGGGCGCGGGGCTTGAGACGGGGAGAGTGACCGACGAGGAGAGAGAGGCGTATCTTGAAAGGACCGGAAAAGAGGAAGCCGTCAACCTTTTCAAGCTGAGCGCTCCGCAGGTATCGGACTATCTGCTGTACAGAGCGGGGATCTCCTATCAGGAGCTCTCGGACAAGCCGGACTGGGTCTATCTGGAGGACTACGACGCGTACTACCAGTGCCACGGAGACGAGGAGACCAATCTCAGCAGCTTCGAAGTGACAGACGGAGCGGTCCAGGGGGACTACTACCGGGTACATTACAGGCTGAAGCGAAATGCCGCGGATGCGGACGGATGGCATATTCCCTGCTATGAAGTGATCCTCAAAAAGAACGGGGACAGCTACCGGTTCTGCGCAAACCGCCTGTGGATGGAGAAGGACCTTTTGGCCAGGACTTTCCTCAGGACGGACCTTCATCCCGGCGGCTACGCGGCGGTCTGTGCCTACAGCCCCGAGAAGAATGTCAGCGAAAACGCCGATGTGACCTTCGCGATCGTCCAAAACGGAGACGTCAAATACCTTCTTCCCGGAATGGAGAGCACCAATATCCGGAGGAATCTGATCTTTAATAATGTCCGCGCGGTCGACTGCGGGGACTACAACGGAGACGGGAGGACGGAGATCCTCACCATCTGCCGTTATCAGCTCGGAAGGAGCGGAAAAGCCAGAGAGGACAACCTGGAGGCGAGGATCTACAGCCTCGACGAGCACGGGGAACCCTATCTGGAGAAAGCGCTGACCAGACGGATCAACAGAACGCTGAAGACGCTGTCGATCTCCGCGATCGAATCCTATATCAGGACGGGGAAGACGCGGCCTGTGTACAAGAGCTGGGAGGAAGCTTACGCGGCGGAAATCTCGGAACTTGATCCGGAGGATTTTGACCGCTTCGCGCTGATCTACATTGATGACAACCGGGTTCCGGAGCTCCTGGAAATGGGCACTACGCAGGCCAAAGGCGCACGGATCGTGGTGTATCATGACGGCGTGATGGAGGAGACCAAGGTCAACCGGACCTTCTCCATCCTGCGAAAAGAGAATCTTCTTTACAGCATGAACGGAACGGGGAACATGTTCTCGGAGACCCTCTACATCATCACGGGAAACCGCCTGGGAATCTTCCAGAACGGAAACTACGGAACCAGGGACGCGGCGGTCACTTCCTATAAGAAGGACGGAACGCCGAGCTACTCCTATTACTGGGAGGGGTCGGAGGTGTCGGAGGCAGGGTACAGGGACGCCCTGAATTTCATCTTCGACAAGACCCGGGCCTTTGGACCGGACAAGCTCAAGATGCTGACCCGGGAACAGATCCTGCAGGAACTCAAATAAAAAGAAAGGTGCCTGACACCATTCCATTTTTATAAACTGTGTTTATAGAAAAAGAATGGTGCCAGGCACTTTTTTTAGTTATTGATGGCGTGGTGGCAGGTATTGGACTCTGATGTGATCGGAAGGAAGGTGTAGCCCTCCTTGAGCGCATCCGTTATGAAACGGTCCATCATACCGACGGTGTAGTCCTTGATGTCATGGCACAGAATGAAGGAATTCTCGTATGTGTGGATTCCGTTCATCATGTTCTCATACATGACATCTCCGCTTGTGGTATCACCCGCGTCGCCGCTCGTCACGTTCCAGTCCACATAGGTGTAGCCCTTCGCCTCGGATTCGGCCGCGAGCTTTGTCATAATGCCCTCGCAGTAGTTGGCGCTGATCGTGTTGGAGGCGCCGCCCGGGAACCGGAAGATGTCCGTTCTGCAGCCGGTCTGCTTCTGAATGACCTCCTCCATCTTGTTAAAGTCATCCCAAAAGGCCTCGGAACTTGAATAGATCTGTTCGTAATCGTGCGTCGCCGTGTGCACGGCAACGGTATGTCCCGCCTTGTACTCGGCCTTGATCAGGTCCTGATAGTCCTCGAAAGCCGCTGTCACGAAGAAGGTCGCCTTGACCTTGTGCTTTTTGAGGATCGCCAGCAGTTCTTTCGTATACGGGCCCGGCCCGTCGTCAAAAGTCAGATAAATGACCTTCTTGGGATCCATATTCTCGGGAGCCGCGGCCGGCTTGCGTTTCACCGTCACATAGCGGCTGAACTTGGCCTCATTTCCCCACTCGTCGCTCACCGTGTAGGTGACGGTATAGGTGCCGACTTTATTGGTGTTCACCTTGCCGGATATCTTGATCTTCTTGGTGACATCGCCGTCCGCGTCATCGTCCGCCGTCACATCACTCTTCCAGGTGTCCCCTTTGTAGAGAAAGACTTCCTCCCCGGAAGGGAAGTGGAAGACCGGCGCGTTTCGGTCGTCGTAAAAGATCTCGCGCTCCGCGGTGGCCTTGTTGCCCGCGTTGTCGGTTACGGAGTAGTAGACGACGCCGTCTCTCTCCTCGCTCTCCACGCGGCTCGAAATGTCACCGTCGTGGTTGTCGGTTGCCGTAAAGCCCTCCTCTTCATAACTGTGATGAGGGAGCGTGTAGTAGTCATCGATGTGCTTGAGCTCGATCACGGGAGGCGTGGTGTCGACGATGTTCACCGTTCTCGTGTCGGTAGCGCTCACCCACAGGAATTTGGCGGTGTAGGTCACCGTATAGGTGCCGGGTTCGTGAATGTTGACGTGCTCGGTGGAAACCTGAACCTCTAACGGGTGATGGACAAAGCTGAGGATCGAGCCCGTCGCTTCGGCGGATGCACCCGCGTCCCGGTAGGGCGTTCCGCATTCGCTCGTGACCTCCCGCCCGCCTTCGAGCGAGAAACGGATCTGCCATTTGTTGATGCCAAAGACAAAAATAAGGACTGCGGCAAGAACAAGGATAACGGTGATCAGGACGTTTCTGATGGTGTGCTTTCGGCGGCGCCGTCTTCCCGGAGGAGGAGAGGAGCCCTGCCGTCTGTCAATATTTTGCATAAGAATCACCTCCTTTGCAGGGTTTTACTATACTTCTTTTCAAGTGCCGGTGTCAACCGAACAGAAGGGGCCCAATTGTGAGCAAAATATGAACAAGGAAACGATCGGGAACGGACAGAGGGGAAGTTGCGAAGTTTGGTGCAATTGGGTAAGATGATTGTAATTATTCAGAACCCCGCGTCCAGAATGCTTTGCACGATGGACTGTGGGCGTTCGGAAGCGCTTTGCGCGGAGCGCTCCGACAAGGAGGAACGTATGGAACTTATGCCGCGTCCGGTGCCGGACCGAAGGGAGATCATCCGCTACCTGGGCTATCGCGGGGATACTCCCGGGAGGGAAGTCCTCGAGGAAATTGAATACTGCGTCCGCGAGCTCGAAAAAGCGGCTGCGCCCCGCTTTATCTACGAGAGGTTTGATCTTGAGAGAGCGCGCGGGGAGGACGGGGAAGAGGTCCTTCTTATGGCCGGGCTTTCGATCCGGAGCAGGGACCTGGCCAAAAACCTGTCAGGGTGCAGGGGCGCGTACATGATGGCGGCAACGATCGGACCGGGGCCGGATCTTCTGGTGCGGCGCGCGAGTGTCACAAAGATGAGCCGGGCGGTCATCTATCAGGCGGCCGGGGCGGCAATGATCGAGAACTGGTGCGACCTCATAGGAGAGAGGATCCGGAGGGAGGCCGCGAAGGAGGGGCTCTTTACAAGGCCCCGGTTCTCGCCGGGCTACGGGGACCTGCCCCTTGAAATGCAGAGGGATCTGGTCAGGATCCTGAACATGCCCAAGGAGATCGGCGTGAGCCTTACGGATACCCTTCTGATGACGCCGAGCAAGTCTGTGACCGCGCTGATCGGGGTGTCGGAGACAGCGAAGGACTGCGGGGACCGGCGGTGCGAGGCGTGCGGATCGAGGGCGGACTGCCCGTACGAGGCGCCGTGACAGCTCCGGAAAGAGCAATGAAACTGAAATGGGAATTTGGAGATGAGAGAGATGAAAAGAGATATTCGAGAGCGGCTTGGAAGAGAATGGCTTGTCTGCGACGGCGGAACAGGTTCGGTCCTTCAGGCGAGAGGCCTCAAAGGCGGAGAACTGCCTGAGACCTGGAACCTTATAAGGCCCGAGGAGATCATAGCGCTCCACAGCGGATATCTGGAAGCAGGGTGCGATATTTTCAACACAAATACATTCGGCGCGAATGCACTTAAATTTCCTGAGAATCTGCGGGAAATCGTCACAGCGGCAGTGGAGCTTGCGAAGGAAGCGAGAAGAAGGACCGGGCGCGAGGACGCCTTCATAGCGCTCGACATAGGGCCTACCGGAAAGCTCCTGGAGCCTCTGGGGGACCTGCCCTTCGAGCGGGCGGTGGAACTGTTCGCGGAGGTGGTCCGGTACGGAAGTGCGGCGGGGGCCGACCTGGTGCTCATCGAGACGATGTCGGACAGCTACGAGGCCAAGGCGGCCGTGCTCGCGGCCAAGGAGAACTGCGATCTGCCCGTCATGATCACAGTGACCTACGACGGGAAGGGAAAGCTACTGACAGGCGGAACCGTCGACTCGACAGTGGCGCTTCTGGAGGGCCTTAAGGTGGACGCCCTGGGCGTGAACTGCGGCCTCGGGCCGGAGCAGATGCTCCCGATCGTGAAGCGGCTGACCGAGGTCTGCAGCCTGCCGCTGATCGTAAACCCCAATGCGGGCCTTCCCAGGACAGAGGGCGGAAGAACGGTCTACAATGTCGGCCCTGAGGAGTTTTCCGAGTGGATGGAGAAGATCGCGGCGATGGGCGTTCACGTAGTGGGCGGCTGCTGCGGAACGACGCCGGCCCACATCCGGAGGACTTCCGAGAGGATCCGGAAGCTGCCCATAAGACCGCCGGTTCCCAAGCACAGAACGGTGGTGAGCTCCTTCTCGCAGTGCGTCGAGATCGGAAAGCGCCCTGTGATCATCGGCGAGCGAATCAATCCGACCGGAAAGAAGAAGTTCAAGCAGGCGCTCAGGGAGAAGGACCTCGAATACGTCCTTCAGGAGGGCCTTCGGCAGGAGGACAGCGGCGCGCACATTCTGGATGTCAACGTGGGGCTTCCGGAAATCGATGAGCCCGCCATGATGGTTTCCGTGATCCGGGGCCTTCAGAGTATTTTGACCCTGCCGCTTCAGATCGACACGACAGACCCCGTGGCGCTCGAACAGGGCATGCGCCTCTACAACGGAAAACCCATGGTCAACTCCGTCAATGGCAAAAAAGAGAGCATGGAGACGGTTTTTCCCCTTGTGCGCAAGTACGGAGGCGTCCTGGTGGCGCTGGTCCTCGACGAGGGAGGTATCCCGTCGGACGCGGAGGGCCGGATCCGGATCGCGAAGAAGATCTACGAGGAGGCGGACCGCTACGGCGTTCCGAGGGAGGACATCCTGATCGACGGACTCGCGATGACGATCTCCTCCGACAGCACCTCTGCCCTGGTCACTCTGGAGACGATCAGAAGGGTGAAAGAGGAGCTTCACGGGAACACGATCCTGGGCGTATCCAACATCTCCTTCGGGCTTCCGAGAAGGTCGATCATCAACGCGCACTTTCTGACAATGGCGATGCAGTGCGGCCTGTCGGCGGCGATCATGAATCCCGGAAACGAGGACATGATGCAGTCCTACCGCGCCTACTGCGCGCTGGCGGACCTGGACCCGAAGTGCATGGGCTATATCGAGGCCTACGCGGGGACGCAGGAGCCGGAGAGAAGGCCTGCCGCGGGAGCTTCGGGAGCCGGGGCGGCCGGGGCGGCGCACAGCGCCGGAGCCCGTACGGCGGACGGGGCGGGAATCGGCCCGGCCGGGGGCTCGGCAGCGGGGGCAGCCGGCGGCAGAGCGGGGATGGGCCTCTCCGAGTGCGTGCGGCGCGGAATGGCGGAGAGCGCGGCGGCCGCCGCGGCAAAGGCGCTTGAGACGACGGGCGCCCTGGAACTGATCAATACGGAGCTGATTCCGGCGCTGGATGAAGTGGGAAAAGGATTCGAGAAGGGAACGGTCTTTCTCCCGCAGCTTCTGATGAGCGCGGAGGCGGCCAAGGCGGCCTTTGAAGTGGTCAAGGAGACCATGAAGGGACAGTCCCAGAAGATCAAGGGGCGCATCATTCTTGCCACGGTAAAGGGCGATATTCACGACATCGGAAAGAATATTGTCAAGGTAATGCTGGAAAACTACGGCTTTGAGGTCTTAGACCTCGGAAAAGATGTGGCGCCGGAGACCATCGTGGATACGGCCATCCGGGAAAAGATAGAGCTGGTGGGGCTGAGCGCCCTGATGACAACGACGGTCGTCAGTATGGAAGAAACCATCCGGCTTCTCAAGGAGAAGAAGCCGGACACAAAGACCGTGGTCGGCGGAGCCGTGATGACGCAGGAATACGCGGACGCGATCCATGCGGACTGCTATGCCAAAGACGCGATGGCGACAGTGCACTACGCGGAAGAAGTGTTCGGCGCATAGAGTGGCTCAGCCCTCCACGATGAGGTATCGTCCGTCTCCGACATCGAAGACTTCGGAGGCGTCCAGAACATCGCCGTCCGACAGGTCGACGCCGGCGTCTTCGAAGTATTTGCGGACAGCGCGCTTTCCCTTTACGACAACAGCGAACATCATCTCGAGAAAATCTTCCGCCTCCTCGGGGGTCGAAGCCACTTCTTCGGGGAAGAGCTGCAGCTGGTGTTTCAGGAAACAAGCGAGCACTTTTTGATCATATTTTGACGAATTCTTACTGGACATAGGATCTCTCTCCTTATTCTGTATGGGATAATCGGGCCGATTTCTGATAAAATAATCTCATAAACCGGCTTAAAAGAAAAGAATCTAAGAAAGGACCCCTAAAATGATCGATATCAACAAACTGACGGAAAAAGATCTTTGCTTTATGTTTGACCACACCAACCTGAAGGCTTTTGCCTCTACGGCGGACATTACGAAACTCTGCGAGGAGGCCAGGGAGTACGGATTCAGGATGGTCGCGATCAACCCCCTTCACACGGCGCTGGCGAGCAGGCTCCTTGCGGGCACGGACGTGCATGTCGGACCCTGCATCAGCTTCCCTCTGGGACAGAACACGATCGAGGAGAAGTGCACGGAGACGCTCCTTGCGATCTCCCAGGGCGCCAATGAGATCGACTATGTGACCAACATCACAGCGGTCAAGGACGGAAACTGGGACTACGTCGAGCGCGAGATGAGGACGATCGCGGATATCTGCCGCGCGGCGGGCGTGCTCTCCAAGGTCATCTTCGAGAACTGCTATCTGGAGAAGGCCGAGATCGAGAGACTGGCCAAAATATCGCTCCGCGCAAAGCCTGATTTCATAAAGACCTCCACCGGATTCGGCACAGGCGGCGCCACCGTCGAGGATGTGGCACTGATGAAGCAGACCGTCGGCGATGAAGTGGAAGTCAAGGCGGCGGGCGGCATCCGCGACTGGAAGACCTGCAAGGCCATGATCGAAGCGGGCGCGTCCCGGATCGGCTGCTCCGCGGGCATGCAGATCCTGGAGGGCTTCCGCGCAGAGAGAGCATAAAGCAAAAGAAGGTGCCTGGCACCATTAATTTTTTATAAACTCCAGTTTATAAAAATTTAATGGTGCCAGGCACCTTCTATGTATTTTACATTGTAAGAAGATACTTCTCGACGCTGGTGACAGCGTTTGCGCCGTCGGCAACGGCCGTGACGACCTGCCGAAGCTGCTTGGTGCGGACATCGCCCGCCGCGTAGACGCCGGGGACGCTTGTGGCGCCGGTCTCGTCCGCGATGATGTAGCCCTTTTCGTCCATGGCCACATGGTTTTTGGCGAACTCACTCCGGGGTGTGATACCCACGGCGATGAAGACGCCGGACACCGGGATCGTACGCTCAGACCCGTCGAGTTTGTTGACGACAGTGGCTTTTTCCACCTTCATGCCGCCGGTAATGGACTTTAAGTTGGAATTCCAGACCATCTCCACGTTGGGCAGGGAGAAGAGGTTCTCCTGAAGCACCTTCGCGGCGCGGAGCTCGTCTCTCCGGTGGACTACATAGACCTTGTTGCAGCCCCTGGCGAGGAAAATGGCATCTTCCACCGCCACATCGCCGCCGCCGACCACCAGGACGTCCTTTCCGCGGTAGAAGGCGCCGTCGCAGGTCGCGCAGTAGGA
>DLYC01000103.1:0-853 GCA_003447895.1 Lachnospiraceae bacterium
TGGTCTTCCAGTCGCTGGGCGGGAGTGTCGCGCCGAATTTCATGAAGCGGTCGCCCATAAGGCAAGCCAGCGTGTTGTAGAACTCACTGCCCACGGGTTTCTTCTTTTTGCCGTCCGCCTGCACTTTTTTGGCATTGTCGACCGCCTTATCCGCCTTGTCGTCGCTGTAGACGCCAAAGCCCATGGAGTAGAGGAAATTGAAGAAAATATTGACGCCGCAGGTAACGGGCCTGGTCCCGTCCATGCTGTGCAGGTACTTCGTCATCTCCCGCGTGAGCGCGATTCCCCTCTGCTCGGAAGTCTCCGCCACTTCGTTTCCGGTGGAGTACATGATGACGCAGGGGTGGTTGTAGTCCTTGTCCACCATCTCCCGCAGGTCCGCCTGCCACCACTTTTCATAGAGGTCCGCGTAATCGTGTTTGGTCTTATGAATATACCAGCAGTCCACAAATTCATCCATCATCAGCATTCCCAGCCGGTCGCAGGACTCCAGCATGGTCTTGGAGACAGGATTGTGCGCCGAGCGGATCGCGTTGTAGCCGTTCTCCATAAGGATCCTGACACGGCGCTCCTCCGCCTCGGGATAGGCGCAGGCACCCAGAATGCCGTTGTCGTGGTGGATGCATGCGCCGCGCAGGATGACCCGCTTACCGTTGATGAGCATGCCCCTTCCGGGCTTCCATTCCAAAGTCCTGATGCCGAAAGTCTCCTCCACGACGTCCTCTCCGAATGTGACACGGCAGGTGTAGAGATTGGGCGTCTCGGGGCTCCAGAGCCCGCCGTCCTTTACTTTAAAGCGGAACTCGGTTGCGGCGCCCGAGGCGGACGGTTCGCTCTCTTTTTCATAGGTGCT
>DLYC01000103.1:901-5422 GCA_003447895.1 Lachnospiraceae bacterium
CATAGGTGCTGATGAGGCGTTCCTGATCGGAGGCGCCTTGCAGATTCGCCTTCTCCCCCTTCAGGATCTGGACCCGGACCTTGCCCGGCACAGAGGTCTTTACGATCACGCTGATCCTGCGGGTCTCATGATCCAGTGTGCGGATCTTAACGCCGTTTACCGGAATATAGGCGTCTCTCCCCTCCCAGAGCCATACCGGCCGGTAGATGCCGGTGCCGGAATACCAGCGGCTGTTGGGCTGGTCGGAATTGTTCGCCTTGACCAGGATCTCGTTCTTCTCACCGTATTTGAAAAATGCGGAGGCATCTACATAGAAGTTGGAATAGCCGTAAGGTCTCTCCCCCGCTTTCTCGCCGTTGATATAGACTTCCGCGTTGTGATAGACGCCCTCAAACTCGAGGATCTGGGACTTCCCCTGATCCTCTGCCGGGACCTCGACGGTCTTGCGATACTCGTAATCATATCCGGCAAAGAAACCGATGTTGCCCTCTCCCAGGCTCTCCGCGATCCTCGGCTCCGAGATCATCGCGTCGTGCGGAATTGAAACCGCTTTAAAGCCGCTGTCCGTAGTCACGCAGCGTATTTCCCATCCCTTGTTAAAATCCAGTTTTCTCAAGTTGTACCTCCCCTTATACCGATGTATTTGATATTTTCGATTTTTTCATAAATAAGCATAACAAAACCGGCCACAGAGGCCGGTTCTCGTTCGTAAACGGTTATTGTTTGTTCGCAAAAAGAAGGGCGGAGATTACGACTGCTGCTGCGGGATCAGCACATGGACCTGGAACCAGCCGTCTTCTATTTTCATCATGGCGCTGCCGCCGTATTTCTCGGCCGTGGCGCGAATGCTGCGCACTCCGAAGCCGTGATAGCCGATCTCGTAATTCTTACTGGTCTTGGGAATCCCCTCCTCGAAGGAGATGTTCCCGTTGAAAGTGTTCTGCGCCAGAATCTTGAGAAATCCTTTCTGCGTGCTCACATACAGGCGGATGTGACGGTTTTCCTGCTTTTCCACCTTGCGGGTCCCCTCGATGGCATTGTCCAGAATATTTCCGAACAGTGCGCTGATATCCATCTTATTCATAAAACCGAGTGCGCTTCCGTCGGCCATAACATGGAAATCAATGCCCTCCCCCATGCACTGAAGCATTTTCGTGCCCAGGATCGCGTCGAGTACTTCATTGCCGGTGTGTGTCTGCGTCTCAAAGCCCCGGATCTCGTCCTCCATCCGGTCCAGATACTCGTCCCGCTCCGCATCGCTCGTACTGCTGCGCAGAACGCTGATCTGGTGCTTGAGGTCATGATACTTTCTGTTGACCAGCGCGATGCTCTCCTCCGACACTTTGTAAGAGGCGTACTGCATCTCCAGGACCTGGTTGAGCTTCTCCGACTCAAGCCGGGCGCTCAGCTGACACACCATGAGGTGATAGATTCCCGATATTCCCACGGCTCCAAGGTCTGAGAGCGTCCTTATGATAAAGAGTTCCTGCACGCCGGAAGCTGTGAAAGCCGTTCCCCGGAAAAGGTAGCTGAGATTGCTCAGGGTATAGAAAAAGACAATAACGGCAAGGATGGCCGTGACGATCATCGAATTGATCTCCGGCCGGCCCTGCGTCTTCAGGACATGCCGCTCCGCCAGATAGCATATGCCGAACACGAGGATCCAGGTCGGCAGAAGGAACAAAAGATTGGTCCTCATATTGAGCGGCATCTTCAGTGTTGTCAGCGCGTAATAAAAGAGCTGCCAGTCCAGCGCCGCCGCGAATTCTCCCACAATAAAGGCGCGGGCGCCGTAGTATACGTTCTCTTTGGGCGAGAGGCTGCAGCTAATCCTGAGATTGAGGCAGATCAGGCCGAAAGCGACCAGCATGCAAGGTATAAAAAGTACGACAGGGAGTTTATGCGTCAATGTCATGAACAGGCAGAGAACGATCAGGAGAAGGAACTGCTTTGCCCATACGCCCGGGGACCTTCTCCCATTTGACAGGACCGAGCCGAATACCATACTCGACAGCCAGTAGGAAGCCGCATAGTAAACGCCCGGCGTATTATACAGATCAACAACCGGAGGATTGAACATTTTCGATCACCAAGTCCACATCCTTAACAGTTCTTTTTTGACAGCTCTTTTTCACCGCGTCAGATACTCATTCATCGCCTGCAGAAAAGCCTTCTTGCGCGCGCGGCTGACAGGGATCCTCTCCGTGCCCACGATGATATCATTTCCCGTCATCCCATCTACATAAGCGAGATTGACCAGAAACGCTTTGTTGCACTGAAAGAAAGGTTCCCCCTCCAGTGCCTGCACCGCTTCCCGCATGGATCCTTTGGTCTTAATGTCCGCTTCCGACGTGTGATAACAGATATAATGGTCCAGCACGTCCACATACCGGATCTTCGAAGTGTCCAGCTTGACCGTGCCGCTCCGGATCCTGACTCTGATAAACTTTTTACTGTTCTCTACACGCTGTCTGAGCGCCCGCTCCATCACGTCCTCAAAGGCATTGTAACTGACGGGCTTGAGCAGATAGTCCAGCGCCTGGACCTTGTACCCGCGGATCGCGTAGTTCGGATTGTGCGTCGTGAAAATGATCGCAACATCCCGGTCCGCGGCCCGGATCTGCTCCGCCGCTTCCATGCCGTTTAAGAGAGGAAGCTCAATATCCATGATAATAAGATCGTATCCGGCGCGCGCGCCCTCCACGATCTCGTCTCCGTCCGTATATAAGTCCGCTTTGCAGCTGATGTTCTGTTCTTTTCCGTATCTCTCAATGAAAGACTTTATGAGCTGCCTCTCTTCCGCATTGTCTTCCACGATCGCGATCTTGATCATTACAGTTCACCCTGTGCTTTACAAACCGACATGTTTACTCCTATCAGGGTAAATAGAAAAATGTGAATACTTTCTCACATAATAGTATTTTCGTACAAAATTATGACAAATTCAAGTAATCTCGTCTTCCGGGATCTGCAAAAAGCGCACGCCCCGGCAGGGCATGCGCTTTGCGTATCTTGAATGAATTTAGTTTTTAAACCGGCATCAGGCCTCTTTCTTCACATCGAAGAATGCGTTGAGCGCCGCCAGCACTGCCGCGGCGACAAGTGCCGCGATGGCAACGATCGCGCTCTGCAGATCCGCCATGTTCTGCGCGTTGTTCTCGAAGGTCATGATCGCTGCCACGCCGTTGATCCTGCTGTTGACCAGGGTCAGCGCAGCTACGATCAGAAGGACGGGCGCCGCGACGGGCAGGATGTCCGTCCAGGCAGCCTTCGGATTCCCCAGCACAAGCCACAGAGCCAGTGCCGCGATGGCCAGTAACGCGCAGCCGATCACAACGGGATCTTTGCCGAGGCCGGCAAAGTAATTGGTATTGGAGTTCGTGATGTAGTTTATGAGTCCCACGACCGCTGCCACGATCGTGATGACGGTCATGATCGATCCGAATAATGCTCTCTTCATCTCACTTTACCTCCTTCATGCTTTTTTGCTGCGAAAATACATCACTGCGCACAGAAGCGTGATCAGGCCGAAGGCGATCTCAAGGCCCATGATCAGCTTGTCGTACCAGGTCTTCACGGTCTCAAGATGTGCGCCGGGTACGAGGCCGTCCATAGCGTTGGAGTTGGCCAGCGCGTAGTTCTGCTTCTTCATGGCATACTTCAGAGCCTTCTGGAGCTCGCTGTCCTTGCCGACCGTCTCGACGTTCCAGTTCAGGTTCGGGTAGTAAGCTGCGACTGCCGCCAGATTGTTGTCGCCGGTGTTGCAGGACATCGTGATACCGTTCATAACGGCCTCCTTGAGGGACGCGTAAACGGGATCCATGATGAAGTCCTCACTGATGAGGCCTCTGAAGCCGAACTCCCCGTGGAGGATGTTCTTGATCAGGCCTGTGTGTGCGTTGTCGGTGTAGCAGCCGGCGCGGTTGTAAGCGGTCATAACGCCGAGGCACTTTGCATCCTCAATGATGGACTGCTGCGCGCGGATATCGCCTTCACGCGCCTTCTGCTCGGTCATGAAGGGTGCCACACCGGTTCGGTTCATCTCCGTGTCATTGAAGCAGAAGTGCTTGACGGAAGCGATGACGCCGTACTGCAGCTCTCCCTTGCAGACTTCCGCGCCCATGAAGGAAGAAAGGACCGGATCTTCGGAATAGTACTCGAGGTTTCTCGCGCAGTAAGGCAGACGGTGAAGGTTGGCCGAGATGCCCCACAGGATCGCGCAGTTGGACCACAGAGAATAGTTACCCACTGTCTTGCCCCACTCAAGAGCGAGGTCCTTGTTGAATGTCTGTGCCACAACGATGTTGTTGGCCATTGTGTTGCCCATGAAGCCCGCATTGGGATCATTTGCGTCGATGGCACAAGGGTCGCCGCTGTCCTTGTTCTTGTTGGCGTACTGGCCGAGCGGATAGTTCGCATAGCCGGTAGGGCCGTCGTTCTGGATCGCCTCGGGCGAGGAGATCGAAGGAATCGTCTTGGTGCTGGTTCCGCCGAAGGCCGTTCTGATCAGCGCCTCGGACA
>DLYC01000061.1 GCA_003447895.1 Lachnospiraceae bacterium
CCCGCCTTCCGGGCCAAACAGCTCTACAGGTGGATGCATGTCGCCCTCGTCAGGGACTACAGCGAGATGACAAACATCCCCAAGGCGATGGCGCAGAAGCTCTCTGAGGAGTATCCGCTTACCAGAGTCAGGATGATCGACCGGCAGATCTCGAAGCTGGACGGGACGCAGAAGTACCTGTTTGCCATGGGAGATGATTCCCTGGTGGAAAGCGTCTTTATGCGCTACAAGTTCGGAAACAGCGTCTGCATCTCCTCACAGGTCGGATGCCGCATGGGCTGCAGGTTCTGCGCCTCCACACTGGACGGCCTCTACCGGTCGCTCATGCCCTCGGAAATGCTGGAGCAGATCTATGAGATCGCCCGGGTGACCGGGGAGCGCGTGTCCCACGTCGTGGTCATGGGAACCGGCGAGCCTTTGGACAATTACGACAACCTGGTCCGCTTCCTGAGGCTTCTCACCGACGAGAACGGAATGAATCTGAGCCAGCGGAATGTCACAGTTTCCACCTGCGGCATCGTGCCCCGGATCTATGACCTTGCGAAGGAGAAATTCTCCATCACGCTGGCCCTGTCGCTTCACGCGGTGACCGATGAAAAGCGAAGGGAGATCATGCCGATCGCCAATCAGTACACGATCGCGGAGCTGATGGACGCGGCCCGTCACTATTTTGACACGACCGGGAGGCAGGTGACGTTTGAATACAGCCTGATCCGGGATGTCAACGATTCGGAGGAAGACGCGAAGGGGCTGGCGGCTCTGGCAGGGCCCCTGAAGGCCCATATAAACCTCATTCCGGTCAATCCGGTCAAAGAGCGCGGATACAGGCAGACAAAGGACAGCGGGGTCCGCGCGTTTGAGAAAAAACTTGAAAAAAGCGGTATAAATGTTAGTATTAGGAGAGTATTGGGCAGAGATATCGACGGCGCCTGCGGGCAGCTCAGGCACAGACATCTGTCCGATCAAAAAGAGCACTGTTCCGCGGAAAAGCCTTAAAGGGCAGACGGAAAAGGAGAACGCAAATGCCACGGTCTTATTTGAAAACCGATATCGGTATGAGAAGAAGCATGAACCAGGACTATGTCTTTGCCAGCGATGAGCCGCTGGGAGAGCTGTCCTGCCTTTACCTTGTCGCAGACGGTATGGGCGGCCATCAGGCCGGGGATCTTGCTTCCGACTGCACAGTGAACACGATCGTCGACTATATCCGGAGTACAGAAAAAGGGAATGCGGAGGAGCTTTTAAGGGACGCGATCAGGCGTGCCAATTCGGAGGTCCGCAGGAAGGCGGCCAGCCGGCCGGAGTTCTACGGCATGGGAACCACGATCGTCGGGTGCACGATCTGTGGAGATACGCTTCTCGTCGCCAATGTCGGGGACAGCAGGCTCTATGTCTTTGGAGAGAACGGACTTCGGCAGATCACGGTGGACCACTCTCTTGTGGAGGAGATGGTGCGCGCGGGTACACTTGAGCGGAAATTCGCGAGGGTGCATCCGGAGAGGAATGTGATCACCAGGGCAGTCGGCGCGGAAGAAGGCGTGAAAGTGGATTTCTTTACAGTGCCGTTGTCCGAATGCGGACTCATCCTTCTGTGCTCCGACGGACTTACGACAATGATGGAAGACAGTGAGATCGAGAGTGTGCTGCGAATGGACGCGCCCCTCATGGACAAGGTGATGACCCTTGTGACAGGTGCGAACAAGGCCGGCGGCAAGGACAATATTTCGGTTGTTTTGGTAGACGCTTCCCCGAATGCGGGTAAGGAGAACTAAGATCTGCATCAGCAGGGAAACCTGCATGGATGTGACCGGGGAAGTGGAGGAATATCATGATAAAGATCGGTATGTTGATCGCAGACCGCTATGAGATCCTTGAAAAGGTCGGAAATGGCGGTATGGCTGATGTCTATAAGGCAAAAGATCATACGCTTAACCGCTATGTGGCGGTTAAGGTCCTTAAGCAGGAGTTTTCCGAAAACGCAAATTTCGTCTCGAAGTTCCGCGTGGAGGCGCAGGCTGCGGCAGGACTTATGCATCCCAATATCGTCAACGTCTACGATGTCGGCGAGGAGAAGGGAATTTACTATATTGTAATGGAGCTCGTCGACGGGATCACCCTCAAGAATTATATCGAAAAGAGGGGAAGGCTCGGCTACAAGGAAGCCGTCACGATTGCGATCCAGGTCTCCATGGGAATTGAAGCGGCGCACAGAAACCACATTATCCACAGGGATATCAAACCGCAGAATATTATCATTTCCAAGGAAGGAAAGGTGAAGGTCACCGACTTTGGTATTGCCAAGGCGGCCACCAGTGACACGATCACGACGAACGTGATGGGGTCGGTCCACTATACCTCTCCCGAGCAGGCAAGGGGCGGATTCAGCGACGAGAAGAGCGATGTCTATTCGCTCGGCGTGACCCTGTTCGAAATGCTGACGGGGGAAGTGCCCTTCGACGGCGAGACGACAGTGGCGATCGCGATCAAGCACATCCAGGAGGCGATGCCGTCTCCCAGGGCCATCGATCCGGATATTCCCTACAGCGTTGACCAGATCGTGCTCAAGTGCTGTGAAAAGAGCCCGGACAGGCGCTATCAGAATATGAAAGAGCTCCTCGCGGACCTCAAGAGATCCATCAGCGAGCCCGAGGGCCACTTTGTAAAGCGCTATGACCCCAGTGAAATGGGCCGCACCAAGATGCTGACCGAAGAGGAGAAGCGGCAGATCAAGCAGAGTGCCCAGGAGAAAGCGGAGGAAGAGGCGGAGAAGTTCGCCGACGGAGAGAGAAATCAGGGAAGAAGAACGCGTTCCGAGGGAAAATACAGACGCGAGGGCGTCCGCATAGAAGACGAACCTGAGGACGAGGATTATAAAGAGGAATATGGTGAGGGTTTTGACGACGATGAGGAGTCGGAGAGAGAAAACTCCATGGACCGCATCGCCAGGATCCTGATCATTCTGGCCGTTGTGATCATCGGCGCCATCATCGCCATGATCGTCGGGAACAGAATGGGATTTCTTCCGGGCGGAAGAACCCCTTCGGAGGCCTCGATGAGCGCGGAAGAAGAGATGGTGGTCATGCCCACGGTAGTCGGCATGGATGTCGCCGCTGCCAGAAACGCATTGGTCAGGCAGGGCCTCATTCCGGAGCTGGTCTATGAGGAGTCCGACAAATATACGGTCGGTGTCGTCATGAAATCCAGCGTTGAGGAGGGAACAGAGATCCCGGTCGGCACGACAGTGGTCCTCACTGTCTGCGGAAACAGCGGAACGAAGATCCCGTCTGTGGTGGGACTTGAAAAGAGCGAAGCGGTCGATCTTTTGACAGAGGCCGGATTTAACGTAAACATCACAGAGACGAACAGCGAGGACGTGGAAGAGGGAATCGTCATAAGCCAGGATCCCGAGGGCAACGTGCAGGCGGAAGAGGGCTCCTATGTGACGATCGAAGTCAGCATCGGGCCGGACCTTACAGGCAAAACAGAGATGCCCAAGATCCTTGGCATGACCGAGCAGGAAGCACGCAATACGCTGAACGCATTTGGATTAAGAGCCGGAAATGTCAGGACGATCATTGACTCTGACCCGGACAACAGGGGGCTTGTCATCGCGCAGGATGTGGAACCGGGCGCGATGATCGACGAGGGAACGGCTGTGAACTTCGATATAGCCGGCCAGCAGACCTACAGCTATTCGGCAGATATCTCCGCGCCGACAAACAGCGAGGATCCCGACT
>DLYC01000062.1:0-9793 GCA_003447895.1 Lachnospiraceae bacterium
GCCTGGTCATACACCGTCCCCACAAACTTGATCCTGGGGTCCTTCTCAAAGCCGAGCGTCTCCTCGAGCCGGTTGTAAAACCTTCCGTCCGTGGTCGTAATAATGGCAAAATCCCGCCCGGACCCGGATTTCATGAACTCCCGGATCATCGTCTCGAAGTTGTTCTCCGGCACAAATCTTCCCACGACCAGATAGTAGTCCCCGGCCCTTAGCCCGTGCTCCGAGAGCCAGTTCGTAAACACGGGATCCGAATCCCCGAGCGGCGAGGGCCCGATCTCGGATCCGTAGGCGATATACGTGGTGTCCGGCTTGTATTTTCGGTAGGTCGACCGGATATATTTCTCAATATTTTTGCTGTCGCAGATCAGAAGATCCGCGCTTTTCACCATAAGCCCCTCCGAAGTCTTCCAGTACTTCCTCACAGGCTTACTCCACTTCGCGCGCTTCCACTCATGTCCGTCGGGATTGACAAACAGCGTTCCTCCCAGACTGTGGATCTCCCTTCGAAACGGCGCGATAAAAGGGCCGATCCGGCAGGCGAGCACGTAGAACACCGGCTTTCGGACCTCCGGGTGCTCTTTGCAGTAATCGATACTTCTTCTGAGCGCGATCAGGTCACAGGCCACAGCCCTCGCCGGTCCGATATAAGGGACCCGGATGTCAAAACACAGCGCCCCGTTATAGAAAAAGCGCATATTGTCTTCCGCCATCCTCGCCACATGATACAGGATCTTCTCTGACTTCCTGTATCCGGTGAGCTTTTCCACAAACGTCTCAAAGCCACCGTACTGTGCGGGAATTCCCTTGCTTCCGATGATAAAAACATGCTGCCTGTCGCCGTATTCCCGTATATTGTCCCCCTGCGCATCGCCCAGGATCCGCACTTTGCGGCCGGCGATCACAGCATTTTTCCCCGCTGAGGTCATTCTCTCTCTCCATTTGGTGCAGTTTAAATTGCAATATAGTATTATATCATACATCTGTGAAAAGAATGCGCGATTTCCGATTCTGTTGTACAATTAGTCCATGAATCGCCTGGCGGGCCCGGCGCCACGGCACTGTCCGCCCGCTGTGCACCCGTAAATTCCACGTTTCTGAAAGGACGCTTCATGAATTACCATTCCCGTTCCCATTTACTTTTCGCTCTCCTCCTGCTCCTTTTCCTTCTGGGCGCCCCGGGCGCCGTGCTTTCCGCTAAGGCCGCGGCGGCCGGACGTGACGGCTGGAAGCAGGACGACAGCGGCAGCTGGTACTATTATTCTGACGGAGAGGCCGTTTCCGGCTGGCAAACGATCAACAAGAAGACTTACTATTTTGACCCGGCCAAAGGAAATGCCATGGCAACCGGTTTTACCAGGATCGCGAGCGGCGGGAAGACCTATACCTACTACTTCATGGACCGCGACTCGATCTCCTACACGGATGCCGGTCTCGGCCAGATGATGACCGGGTTCAAGACCATCAAACGGGACGGGGTAAAGCGCGCCTTTTACTTTGCCGATTACCGCTACAAGGCCCTGCCCAGAGGGTCCATGCTCACAGGGTTTAAGACCATTTCCGGAAGCAAGTATTACTTTGCCGACTACCGCTACAAAGCGATGCCTTATGGCGCAAGGCTCTCCGGCTGGAAGACCATCAGCGGGAAAAAGTACTATTTCGCAGATTACCGCTGCCCCGACCGGAAAGTCAAGGGGAGTTTTGTCACAGGCTTCGTCCTGATCAGCGACAAGGCGTACTTTTTCTCCTCCGCCGGCGTCCTTGACGAGGGCTGGGCCGCGAGAAACGTGATCGTGATCGACCCGGGACACTCCTCCGAGATCCCGGACGGCGAGGTCCCCATCGGCCCCGGTTCCAAGGAGATGAAAGAGGCGGACAATTACGGCACGCAGGGCATCGTGACCGGCGTTCACGAATACGAACTGAACCTGACCGTCTCCCTGAAGCTGAGGGATGCGCTTCAGAAAAAGGGCTACAAGATAGTCATGGTCCGGACGACCAACAAGGGACAGTACAGCTGCGTCGCCCGCGCGGAGGTTGCCAACAGGAACAAGACCGCTGTCTTTTTGCGGATCCACGCAAACGCGGCGCCCAAGGACCACTCCAAGAAGGGGGCCATGGCGCTCTGCATCACCAAAGACAACCCCTTCATTCCCGGGATGTACAAGAAGTCCCGGCTCCTGTCCGACATAATCCTGAAAAGCTATGTAGGGGCCACCGGCTGCTTCAATGAGGGCGTGGAAGAGAGAGACACCCTGATCTCCAACAACTGGAGCAAGGTTCCCACTACGCTGATCGAGCTGGGCTATATGACCAATACCAAAGAGGATAAGCTGATGCAGACAAAGGCCTATCAGACCAGGATGGTGACAGGCCTCGTAAACGGAATTGACGCCTATTTCAAAGAGACCGCCAGGTGATCAGCGGTCTCTGCGATAAGCTTTATAGTAGTGGTGTCCGACCCGGTCCTTTTCCGGAGGCGGCGTCATATAGTCCCCGTAAGTGTGGCGAAGGATCTTGTCGTAGGCGGCCGGGACCCGGAACCGGTACTCCCCGAAGGGCATATAGCGGTAGGCGTCGAACCATTTTCGAAGATACATGTCCCTGACACCCCAGGACAGCCAGATCACGCAGCCCACAAACCGGCTCTCGTCGTAGGGCTTTACGCGCGCGAGCTTTTCAAGCGCGTCCTGGAAGACCTCCTTGCCGCACAGGCGGCAGAAAAGATAGACCGGAAACTTGATGCATTTGCGAAGAGGCGATACGGTCGTCTCGATGGCGAAATGATCTCTGGTCGCCTGATAGCACAGAGAAGAGAGGCGGTCCCCCTTCATGCCGAAGCGGACGGCTTCTTTTTGATCGTTTCCGAGCCCGTCATAGGGGTAGATATCAATGAAGATCCCCATTCCGAAGGGCTTCTCGTTCTCCATGACGATCTCGTACCGGTCGTCGCTGATCCTCGTGATCATGTAGGGGTAGTCCGGGCAGGTCTTCCGGTTAAACACTTCCAGATGCGGATACTCCCCGATGTGCTTTTCAAGATAAGCCATCAGCCTGTCGTGGTCGGGCCTCGGCATCATGATGTCGACGTCGTCGTCCCACGGGATAAAGCCGTGGTGGCGCACCGCGCCGATCAGTGTTCCGTATATAAGGTAGTAACGGAGCCCCTGCTCTTCGCAGATCTCCGTCACCGTGTGCAGGATCTCCAGGGCGACCTGCTGCGTCTCCTGCATTGTCAAAGGCGTCCCGCGGTCGGCACGCCTCTCTTTTTCGCTCTTTTCACTTCTGAACACAGTCATCCTCCTTCCGGAGCGCTCCGCGCGGCGGCCGCTCACTTCTTTTTCTTCAAATAGGGAAGATTTCTCTTAATGATCTCCAGCATTTCCAGCGCGAATCCGTCCCGCAGGATGAGCACCACGGCCACATATACGATTCCGCCAAGGACCACCTGGATCGCGAGCGACTTCCAGGACATGCTAAGGCGCGTATAGCTGAGGGCGATGACCCCCACCATGGCCGCTCCCGCGATCACATATTTGGCAGAGGCCCTTAGGATCCAGCCGAGGCGGATATAATCCCTTGAAAACCAGATAAAGGCCAGAAGGATCGACGTCTCGGACGCAACGGACGCGACGACCGCTCCCACCGAATAGAAGTGGGGGATCAGGAGGAGATTGAGGCCAAAATTCACAAAGGCCCCCAGGATCACGCTCATGTTGTATTCCTTCTGCCTGCCGACAGGCATCAGGACCTGCTTTCCGACCGCGTTATTAAGTCCCACTACGACGATCAGAAGGCTGAAGATCTTCAGGAGCGTCGCGCTCCTCTCGTACCCGCTCCCCAGATACAGGGGGACCAGGTAATCGGTCACGGACATCATGCCAAGACACATGGGAACGGAAAGGAGCAGGATAAACCGGATCGTCTGTTCCAGCCGGTTCCGGAGCCTGTCGATGGCGTTCAGGTTAAAGAGGTTCGCCATTCTCGGCATCGTGACGATACTGAGGGACGTGACCACCGTCACCGCCATCTGCTCGATCCTCTGCGCAAATTCATAGTAGCCGTTTTCCACCGAGGTCTCCGTAAACCACTTGATCATCTGCTTGTCGAGAGACAGATAGAAGGTGGTCGCGATCGTCGGGATAAAGTAGATCAGGCAGGAGCGCAGGTGCCTCCGCAGATTGAGGCTCTTTAAGGGCACGCGGTCCACAAACGACGGCGTGAAATACCAGATCGACGCGTTTCCGATGAGCGTGGATCCGTTCATGATCAGGGCATAGAGAAGAAGATCGCTCTGTTTTTTGACAAACAGAAAGATCAGGATCACGCTGACGATCTTGATGATCGTATTTCGAAGGACGATCTTTCGGAATTCCTCAAATCCCTGCAGCAGCCAGGCAATATCGATGGCACTGGCGATGATCTGCACGATGAGGACAGTGTACAGCGCCTTGTTCTGCGGCCTTGCGAGAAACGCGATAAAGAGCACAAACAGGACTGTCGACGCCAGCATCATCAGAAACCGCAGGATTGCCAGCTCCCAGAAGATCTGGGACACCTTCTGCCTGTCGTTTCGAAAGGCAGCGACCCTCAGCTGTCCGTACGTGGCGATCCCAAGGTTCCCCACCAGGGCAAAATATCCCGTGATGGCCGTTGTATAGCTGAACGAGCCGACTTCTCCCGCCCCCAGGACTCTGGCGATATAGGGCTGGATCATCAAAGGGATGATGACCGCCAGCATCTGATAGACCAGATTATAGATATAGTTTTTCTTTACACTTTGCTTCTGTACAGGTTTCATGAATTACCATCGCGGTCCATCAGGGCCAGGAAAGCCTCTGTGGACTGCAGCATGCATTGAACTGTGAATATGGATTTGGCGGACTTTTTGTGATACTCGAGGTCCGTCGCGACATCCTCATGGTGGTCAACTCTAAGGCGCGGGTCATAGATCATCTTCTCCCCGTCCCTTCGGCACTGATAGCACAGGATCTCCGCTTCCAGATACATAAACGTGCCGTCATAGAAGCAGTTCTCGGGATGCGCCTTCGTAAAATCTCTTGAAAAGACATAACAGGACCCGTGAAGGAGCGGGTCCTTCACGACTTTGTCCACATAATTTTCCGCCCGCCTTTCCGGCGCCGGCTTTTTGTGAAAGAGCTCCATGAGATGCCACTTGAGCGTGATCAGAAAGCGGAGTCTGTCCTTGACGGCGAGCGTCTTGCGGCTCTTCTCGAGGTCCTTCCGCGTCGGCATCTTTCTTGTCTGCGGATTCTGGTGATACTTCTTCTTTGTGGAATAGATGTCGGGCCCCATGACGGCAAACCGGTACTCGTCATAGCTCTTCTCCATCTGCCGGATAAAGTCTTTCTGCCGGATCTCCATATCGTTGTTCATCACGACGATGAAATCCGGGTCCTCTTCTTCCAGGGCCGCCCGGTATCCGAAATTATTGCCTCTCGCAAAGCCGAGGTTCTCCCCGGTCTCGAGAACCCTGACGTCCGGCGCGTCCTTGTACTTTTCGGAAAGATCCCTGAAAGTGCCGTTGGGGGAGCAGTTGTCGACGATATAGATCTTCTTTTCTCCCTCCACGTTGTTCCGGATCGACTCCACGCACTGGACCGTCTCGTCAAGCGCCATATAATGCAGTATTACAAAACAGACCATACAATCCTTCTTCGCTCTTATTGGTTCTCCCCCAGCACCTTCTTATAATAGGTGTCCGGATACTGTGCCTTCTCAGCGTCAAATTTATAGGAGAGCTTGTGAAAAGGGGTCATCTCCTTCACGGCCTCCCACACCTCTTCCCGATAGGGCTCAAACAACCGAAGAAGCAGGATGTGCGGCGCGGCGTTGCTGCAGGGCACCACCTTGCTCCACTCCTCCGGATAGGCCTCGATCGCCAGCTCGAAGAAATCGTGGAACAGGAAATAATCCACCATCTCGTCGTGCATCAGCCAGTATTCGTAGAGAAGCGCGCGGGTGAGCCGCAGGATCGGATGATTCGTGCAGGCCGTGATCATCCAGCTGGAAATGCGCTGGCAGTGTCCGTCCAGTCCGGGCTTCAGGTCCTGGAACAGGAAAAGATCGCTGTCCATCATATAGTCCGGCACTTCCCCGGAGGAGCAGAAAACCGTTGCGTCCAGCCATGTCCCGCCATACTTTATGAGGAGCTCCAGCCTCAGAAGGTCAGACAGGTGCGTTTTGGAGATCGCGCCGCTGTCGATCTTCTCCTGAATAAACCCGGGGAACCTGGCATAGTCCCTGTAGTTGTCCTCTGTCAGGATGTGGATCGGCCTGTCCGGGAAGCTGTCTCTCACGGAGCGGCAGCACTTCTGCACGACCTTGGGCGCCCTCTCCATCCCGTCCAGCCACAGGATCCAGATATCCTTCGAGCGCCTCGACGCCTTGTCCGGCTTGAGCGACTGCTTCAGCAGATAGCCGTCAATGTACCAGCTGTATTCATTGCGGAGCCTTCCAAGGATCTTGTTGTTCACACTCAGGCGGACGATCTCCAGCGACTTCTGTGAGGTGCCCTGGAGCGCCGTCTGCAAAAGCGCGAAGCAGAGCACATGCGCTCTCGCATACTGTTTCAGGATCTGTGTTCCTCCCGCTCTGTTGTATTTGTCCCTCAGATCATCGATATTCATTGTGCCCCTCCCCGTTTATTGTGTCGAGCAGCCTCTGAATCTTTGCCTTTGTCTCCTCGTTTCTGGAGACAATGACCGTGTCATAACGTTCCCGATAGGCCCGGTTCAGCCTGACATATTCCTGAAGGATCGCGTCCAGGCGATCCCCTGTGAGCTCATCGAAGGCGCATATATGCCTGTTCCTTTTTTCAAGGGATGCCTTGCAGTCCGGAACCGTGATATCGTTGCAGATGACGATCCTGCTTCCGGAGAGCCGCTTCTCAGTCTCCCCGGCCATTTCAAGAAAGGTCCCGTCCGGAATCCCGAAGTCCGCGCACAGCTTCACCAGCGTGTGGACCAGCCCCTCGTCCAAAAGACAGACTGTCGGGGACTTCATCATTTTCCCGTAGAGCTTTACAAACTCAGCAGCGCTCCTGACCGAATAGTCCGCGTCCTCATAGATCCCGAACCGGCTCTCCAGCGGCTCTTCCGCCTTCAGGATCTTATTCAGGCGGCGGCAGAGGTCCCCCGAGCTTCTTCCGAAGGGCGAAAGGGCCCTCCCGATCTTCGCGCCGGCCTTCCACAAGAGGCTTTCCATCCGGCGCTGTGAGACATTGACTGTGCCGGTTCCCCGCGCTGTCAGCTCCTTTTCCAGTTCCCGGAGGAGGAACGTCTTTCCGCTTCCGGGAAGCCCTATGCATTCAACGACCATCGGGCACCTCCCGAATGCCTGCCGCGGCGCGTCCCGCCCGGCGGGGCTCCGCCTCCTGTCTGTCCGCCATGACGGCAAAGGGCATCATGGTCACAAGGAACGTCATCATCACCATGGAGTTATTGCCGGGATAATTGGACTGGATCGAGGAGACCATGGCATTTACCATATGCAGAAAAGCTGCGAGCCTCACATAGCAGTTTCCGCTCTCTTTTGCCCTGTTGTAGAGCCTGAAGAGGACCCCCAGAAAGAGGAGGACAAAGGGAACCGTCCCCGCAAAGCCCAGCTGTCCGAAGATCATGGGCCAGAACGTGTCATTGAGGTACTTGGGGTCCGTCGGCGACATTCCCTCGACCCGATTAAATCCGAGCGTATAGTAGAGGCTTGAGTAGTGCGACGCCGCCGTACTCGAGCCGAACGTTCCAAAGCCCGTGCCAAAGGGGAAATACTCCTTAAAGAGCCGGATTCCCCCCTCCAGAAAGAGGAGCCTGGGAGATTCACCCACGTTGGCCTTTACCCCGTTTACAAAGTACTTCTGATACTGCGGATAGCCGATCAGGCCGGCCACCGCCGTGATGACCGCTGTCCTTACCACCATACTGCGCTTTCTCTCCACGACCAGCGACACATACAGGATCAGAAAAACGGCCGCGATGATCAGGGACCTGGATTTGATGACCATGCACAGGACCGCTTCGCTCAGGATCAGGTACAGCAGGTTCCGCTTTCCGGGAAAGAGCGCCGATTCCATAAGAAGCAGCAGGATGATAAACAACGTCGTGTTGGTCACAATTCCCGGCGTTCCGAATATAAACGCATACGTCCTCAGCCCATAGCGGTATTCCCCGTACATTCCGAGGTTCACGAACAGGTTCAGCACGCCGAAAAAGAACATGACCACAATATAAACTTTCGAAAGAAGCACCGGAATCCGCACAACGCTGCGGTAATCCACGCGGTTCACCCTGCAGAAGGCACTGACGCCGAGGGCCACTGCCGGGAATTTGAAATGGCTGACGATATCGATCAGGATCGCGGACAGGTTGTCCTGGATCCCGAACCGGAGATTTCCGTAGAGGCCCGCCGCCGCCGTCAGAACGATCAGGCAGCACACGGCGAGATCCCCCGTCCCGATCTGTAAATTCATCAGGACGTCCAGCACAAAATATCCGAGAAAAAGCGCCGCGATCGCTTCGTCCAGATAGGAAGCGCTGTAAAAGTAATTTTCAAGCAGTGTCTGAAGGAGAAAGACCGTCGTGATAAGGCACAGGATCCCTGTCGCGCCCAGTCCCGCTCCCCCGCTGCGATTTCCCGTTTCCATCTCTTCACCTGTCCCTGCGGGCGGTCACATCAGGACGATCGATCCGATCACTTCTCTGCCGAGAAGGCTGACTGTGTCAAGGACATCGCCGGTGCCCTTGTACGTGGAGGCCTCCGCTCTGGCAACCAGGACTGCGGCATCACAGTTGTCGAGCGCCTCGACGCTCTCCGGCGTCTGTTTGTCACAGGGGACGGCAAAATATCTCGGGCCCGCGCCCGCCTTGCCCGTCTTGTTCATCTCTGCCGCAAGCTTTACGACATACTCCTCCGGGAGGTCACTCACCAGCGCGATCTGCGCGTCCGGGCGGAGCATGGCCCGAAGGCCCGCGTCGGCGACCTGAAGACAGACGCTCCTCTTGGGGTGGTTATAATAACCGCTGTCTATGGAGGCGGCCAGTCTGTCCAGGCCTTTCTGTGTGCCGAATTTTTTCCCGGGCACGCACGCGATCTTAGAGAGCCCGAAGTGCCGGTTCAGCTCTCTTCCGGACAGAACTTTCCCCGCCAGGATCAGATAGAGCGCGATGAGCACCGCGCATCCCAAAAGCCCGGCGCCAAGGCCGACCGCGCCCTGCTTCACCGAGGCGATCACGACATCCCGCTTCCCGATCTTGACGGTTGTCGCCGCCGGCACCGCAGATGCGCCGGACGCAAGGTTCTTATCCAGCGTCTTTCGGGTGTTGATGAGCGCCGAGATCTCCGACGCGCGGGTGTTGGTCCACTTGGTGAGGGAATTGTCCGTGACGACAGAGGACGCCTCATTGGCGATCACAAGCTCGTGCGCTCCGTAAGTCTCCACTGCCTGCGCCTGCGCGGCGCGAAGCTGCTCCAATACGGCTGCCCGAAGGATCTCGGCCCCTTCCTTTGTGGGATAGATCACCGTAACCGTGATCATATTGTCATCCTTGATCGTGTTGGTCGTCGAGACCAGCTCGCGAAGAAGCGCCGCGTCCACATTCAGCTGCTTCGCTACGTCTGTGTAATCTGTGCGGTGCAGGATGCAGGAATTGTAATAATTGAGAATGTTGATCATTCTGTGCTGCCGCTCAAGCTCGCTTTCCGCAGATCCCGCCGCGGCCTGCCCTGAGCCTTCCGTTCCTGCTCCCTCTGCCTCTGTCTGTCCGGTCTCCTGCCCTTC